>JACQPS010000159.1 GCA_016207445.1 Gemmatimonadota bacterium
GAACGATGCGATCGCAGCACAGGTGCGGGAGCGGCTCGGCGCCGCCGGCGCGAACGCCGATTTCGGTCAGCTGCTGCAGGAGCTCGGCCCGCGACTCGGCGAAGGCCGCCGCAACATCCAGACGGCCCTGCGAGAGGCGCAGAAGATCCTCACGAGCCAGCAGTGGAAGAAGGTGCCCGACCCGGTAAAGAACCCGTTCCGGCGCTTCGGCGGCGGAGGCGGCGGCGGGTCGTAGACCGCCACAGCGGGTCGGCGGTCGTGCGTCCGTCCAGGCTCCGTGCCGCGAGGCGGTACCCGGGCCCTCGCAGGATGCGGCCCGGCTTCGCGCCCGTGTGGCGCCCGTCCCGCACGACCGCGACGCCATTCACGAAGACGTGCCGCACGCCCTCCGAGAGCTGGTGCGGCTGCTCGAACGTGGCGCGGTCGATCACCGACTCCGGATCGAAGACGACGACGTCCGCGAACATCCCCGGGCGCAGCACCCCTCGATCGTCGAGCGAGAGGCGTGTCGCGACCGCCGAGCTCATCTTGCGGATCGCATCCTCCAGCCCGAGCACCTTCCCCTCCCGGACATAGCGGCCGAGGATACGCGGGAACGTGCCATACGCGCGCGGATGCGTCAGGTCGCGTGCGCTGTCGGGGTCCTGCCCGCCGGCATCGCTGCCGAACTTGATCCAGGGCTGCCGCAGCTGGAAGCGGACGTTGCCTTCCGCCATCGCGAAGTAGATCGACTCGATCCGGCGCCGTTCCGAGAGGATCAGGTCCAGCGCCGTTTCCGCCCAGTCCTTCCCGAGCGCCGCCGCCACGTCCGAGAGCCGCTTCCCCCGCCACTGCTGGTTTTCCGGCCTGCGGAAGCCGAGCAGCAGCACTCCTTCCGGTGTGGACAGATCGCACAGGTTCTCCCAGTCCACCGCCGGGCGCAGCATCTCGGCCTTGATGCGCGCGCGCACCGCCGGATCCGCCAGATTGTCGAAGAGCTTTGCCTCGGCCGATGCCCAGGGTGGCAGACATGCGGTCAGCCCCGTGCTCGCGCCGGCGTACGGGTACATGTCGGCCTGCACGTCCAGCCCCTGCGCGCGCGCGGAGTCGATCTTGGCCACCGCGAGCGGAGCCTTGCCCCAGTTGCGACGCCCGGCGGCCTTCAGATGGTAGATCTCGACCGGCACGCCGCCCACGCGGCCGATGCGAATCGCCTCATCGATCGCCTCGAGCAGCCGGTCGGCCTCCGAGCGCATATGCGTGATGTAAAGCCCGCCATACGGCGCCATCGCCCGGGCCAGCTCGATCAGCTCCTCCGTCGCGGCGAAGGCGCCCGGCGGGTAGATCAGGGCGGAGGCCACGCCGAAGGCGCCGTCCTCCATCGCCCGGCGAACGGCGGCGCGCATGGTGTCCAGCTCCTCGGCGGTGGCGGCGCCGGGGGCGGCGCCCTTGGCGTAGGCGCGGATCGTCGTCGCCCCCACGAAGGAGCCCACGTTGACCGAGACGCCGTGCGTCTCCATGGCACGTAGCCAGGCGTCGAAGCCGTGCGCGCCCGCGAAGTCGATGCTGCGCCGCGCGGCCTCGGGATCCTCCGCTCCGCTGCTCATGACCGTGAGCGCGTTCGCCGGCGCATTCGTCCAGCCCTCGCCCAGGATCTCGGTCGTGATCCCCTGCGTCACCTTGCTGACGACGCGCCCATCGCCCCCGAGGAACGCGCCCCGCGAATGGCTCTGGAGATCGATGAAGCCCGGGGCCACCACCAGCCCACGCACGTCGAGCCGCTCGCGCGCCGCTTTGCCGGCCAGCACGCCGGCAGGCGCCACTGCGGCAATGCGGTCGCCACGGATCGCCACGTCGCCGTAGAACCACGCGCTGCCGGTGCCGTCCACGACCCGGCCTCCCGTGAGGATCACGTCGAAGGGCGCGGCCGCGGGCGTGATCTCGGACGGGCCCGTCCTCGCGCAGCCGATCATGAGCACGGCGGCGAAAACGAGCAGCAGGCCTCGTTTCATTCGGCACCTCGCGGGTGCGGGGGAAGGTCGCGC
>JACQPS010000160.1 GCA_016207445.1 Gemmatimonadota bacterium
CGCGCGAGGCATTCGTGCTGCGCCGCCTGGACGGCCGCACTCCCTACGCGGACATCGCGCAGGCCTGGCGCGACGCCGGCGGCGGCCCGCTCCTCGTCGCGCAGATCGTGCACCTGGTCGATCAGCTCGCGCGCCTCGAGCTGCTGGAGCCCGATGAGCCCGCGTGAGTCGCATCCCTCGGCGGTCCCCGCCCGCGGCGGCACCGACCGGCCCTGGGTCGGCGCGTTCTACAACCCGCACCTGGCGCGCGAGACCCTGGACGCGGCGGAGCTCTTCGACCACCTCGCCATGGCGGATGCGCCGCGCGCGGAAGATCCCTTCTTCGCCGCGGTGCGCGAGCGCTTTGTGCTGCTGCTGCACGACTACCTGGGGCAGCTCTCCGAGCCCTACGACGAGACGGCGATCCGCCGCTCCCGTGAGCTGGCCGAGCTGTACGCTAGCCCCTGGGTTGCCGAGCACTTCCAGTGCCTGCACACCCAGGACGGGTGCTTCAACCTGAACTACGTCTTCCCGCCGCTCTACACGGAGGAGTTTCTCCAGCGCTTCATCGCGAATGCGCTCCTGCTCAAGTCGCGGCTGGAGCGGCCGCTGGTGATGGAGAACGTGCCCGGCTTCTTCCAGGTGCCGGCCAGCACGCTGCCGGAACCCGTATGGCTGAAGCGCTTCTTCGATGCGACCGATACCGGTTTCCTGCTCGACCTGCCCCACGTGTGGATCGAGGCGGAGTTCGCCCACCGGGATCCCTATGAGTTCCTGCGCGAGTTCCCCCTCGAGCGCGTGGTGGAGGTCCACACGGGCGGCGTGCAGCAGGACGAGGACCTCAAGGCGCCATGGGTCGCGCCGACCGGTCCGTCGGACGACATGCTCGACTACACCGCGTACGCCGTCGGACTGTGCCCGGACGTGCGCGCGGTGACCTACGACGCCTTCGCGCCCGGGCTCACCGCCGAGGTGCTGATCGCTTCCGTCGAGCGAGTCCGGGAGCGGCTCGGTGCCTGAGCCAGCGCGCTCCGACGACCGCGCGCTTCAGGACGCGCTCATCCGGCTGCTCGCCGACACGCCGTTCCGCGATGCGCTCTACGCCCTCGGCCAGGCCGAGCTCCCGGACGGCGTTCCCCCCGAGCACGCGGCGATCCTGTGTGCGACCGATCCCGAGCGCGTGCGGCGCTTCGCTCGCTTCCTCGCGCGGCACTACTACTACGAGCGCGTCGTGCACTTCTTCCGCTACTCGCGGGCGCTCGCACGCTGGACCGGGCGTTCGCCCGAGCAGGTCCTGCGCTCCCCCGCCTTCGATGAGCTGCTCCCGCGCGCGGTCCTGGGCAGCGTCGAGACCGCGCGCGCCGTCGTGGACCTGGTCGAGCGCCACCTGGGGGAGGCGACGTCGGCGCCCCCGTACTTCGCGGATCTTCGACGCTACGAGGGGACGCAGATGCTGCTCGAGGCGGGGCCGCGCGTCTGGCGGGACACCGCGCCCGCGCCGCGCGTGCACGCCCGAGCCCTGCTCGTGCGCAGCGACAGCGCGGTCGTGGTCGATTTCGAGTGGGACCTGCCGGGGCTGCTGCCCGAGCTGCGGGCTCTCGCGCGCGTGGGCGCGACCGCGCCGCCGACCGGACGTCGCGCGCCCACGCGCCTCGTCATCGCGCGCTCGCCGCGCGGCCGCATCACCGTGCTGCGCTGGACGCCGGCGCTCGAGCCGCTGCTCGACTCGCTGGATGGCGAACGCGAGCTGGCGGACGTCGCCACGGCTGCGGGAGTTGCGCCGGCCGAGATCGTCGAAGTGGCCGCCGCGCTGGTGGAGGCGGGCGTGCTGCACGTGACGTAGTCATCCCGATCCCAAAAAACGCCCGGGCACCTCCAGTGCCCGGGCGGATTCTTCGACCGGAAATGAAGCGGCCTAGACGTCGTGGTACAGGAAGAACTCGTACGGGTGCGGCCGGAGCTGCATCGGCTCGACCTCGCGCGTGCGCTTGTAGGCGATCCAGCTCTCGATCAGGTCGGGTGTGAAGACCCCGCCCTCGAGCAAGAAGTCGTGGTCGAGCTCGAGCGCCATCAGCACTTCCCCCAGTGAGCCTGGGGTGTTCTTCACCTTGCTGCGTTCCTCCTCGGACAGGTGGTACAGGTCCTTGTCGATCGGCGCGGGTGGCTCGATCTGGCGGCGAATCCCGTCGAGCCCGGCCATGAGCATGGCGGCGAAGGCCAGGTACGGGTTTGCTGCGGGGTCCGGCGGCCGGTACTCGACTCGCTTCGTCTTGGGCGAGCGCGAGTACACTGGAATCCGGCAGCACGCCGACCGGTTGCGCTGCGAGTAAATCAGGTTGATCGGCGCCTCGTAACCCGGCACCAGCCGCCGGTACGAGTTGGTCGTAGGCGCGCAGAACGCGAGCAACGCGGGAGAATGTGCGATCAGACCACCCATGTACCAGCGGGCGAGATCGGAGATGTCGCCGTACTTGCCCGCCTCGAAGAACAGGTTCGAGCCCTGTTTCCACAGGCTCTGGTGCACGTGCATCCCCGAGCCGTTGTCGCCGAACAGCGGCTTCGGCATGAACGTGGCCACATAGCCGTGCTGGTGACACACGTTGCGAACCACGTACTTGTAGATCTGGACCTGGTCCGCCATGCGCACCAGAGGGCTGAAGCGCATGTCGATCTCGGCCTGCCCCGCCGTGCCCACCTCGTGGTGATGCACCTCGACCGGCACGCCCGCCTCGCGCAGCTTCAGCACGATCCGGCTGCGCAGGTCCTGGAGCCGGTCGACCGGCGGAACCGGGAAATAGCCCTCCTTGTGCCGAGGACGATTGGCCAGGTTCGACGCGGTGTTCTTGCCGCTGTTCCAGATGCCTTCCTCGCTGTCCACCTCGTAGAAGCCGAAGTGCGCGCCCTGGTCGAAGCGGATCGAGTTGAAGATGTAGAACTCGGCTTCCGGCCCCCAGTACGAGTCGGTCGCGATACCCGTCTTCGGCAGATAGGCCTCCGCCTTGCGCGCGATATAGCGGGGGTCGCGCGTGTACGGCTGACCGGTCACCGGATCGCGCACGTCGCAGATCAGCGAGAGCGTCTTCACCTCGCAGATCGGGTCCACGAAGGCCGTGTCCGCCGCAGGCACGAGCAGCATGTCGCTTTCGTGAATGTCCTGGAACCCGCGGATCGATGAGCCGTCGAACCCCAGCCCCTCCGCGAAGCACTCCTCGCCCAGCTCCTCGGCCGGCAGGGAGAAGTGCTGCCACGTGCCCAGCACGTCCGTGAATTTCACGTCCACGATCTCGATGCCCTGCTCCTTCACCAGCCGCACCACCTCCTGCGGCCCGGTCACGGGCTTCGCACGCGCCGCCGCGCCCCTCGCGCCGCTGCGCACCTCTACTTCCGTCGTCGCCATGCGCTTCGCCTCCGGGTCTGGGGTTCCTCCGCCGGGCGGGCCGCCGCCGCCCGCGTTGCGCCTCAAGCTATCAGGCCTGGTCACGGCGCACAAGGGAAACGTGCGTTGTGTCACGTTTCTGCCTGACGGTAGTGCAGAGTTTGCGCCAATGCCTGCACAACGTCACACGAGAGCTGCACACTTGCGCGATTCCGGTCGTTCGGTTGGCCGCAAGCGGCCAGGGGATTCCGGCGGGCGCGCGCGTGGCGGCGGCGCGGCGGGCAGCAGCGCCCGGGGCGTGTGAGGCCCTCGTCGCCCTGTGCGGGAAGATTCGGGCCTACGGGCGTGGCTCGGCGTCGGGCGAGAGGATCGGCTCGAGGAAGACGTCCATGACGCCGCCGCAAACAGCCTGGCTCCAGGAGTCTACGGGGTCGGTGAGGGCGACGCGGACCACGCGCGCCGCTCCGCTGCGAATGACCTGCGTGACCGCCGCGAGCACTTCGGCCTCGCCACAGCCGCCGCCGATGGTGCCCACGAGGCCGCCCTCCGGATCGACGACCATCTTGCTGCCGACGTGCCGGGGCACGGAGCCGCGCGTGGCCAGGACGGTTGCGAGGGCGAGGGGACGGCGCTGCCGGGCGGCCTCGACGATGGCGGTGTAGATGGCGGCGTCGTCCATGCTCAGCGTGGGCGCTCCGGCAGGAGGCGGTCGAGGACGCGCTCCCGCTCGCGCAGCGCGCCGACATCGGAGCCGGAGCCGGCCCGGGCTCGGGACGGCGTCGCACCGCCATCCGCTTGCCGGCGCACACGGATGAGCTCGGCGGCGATGCTGACCGCGACCTCCTCCGGCGTCTCCGCCCCGATCTCGAGGCCGATCGGCGCGTGCACGCTTGCGAGCCGGTCGCGCGCAACCCCGGCTTCGAGCAGCGCCTGGAACGCTGCCTTCACGCGCCGCCGGCTCCCGATCATGCCGAGGTAGCGGGGCAGGGGATCGGCCTCGAGCAGGCGCCGCAGGCAATCGAAATCCCACTTGTGGCCGCGCGTGACGAGCGCCACGTAGCTGCGGGGGCCGATCGGGATCGCACGGAACGGGTCGGCGAAATCCGCGCGCACCACGGTGGCGTCATCCGGGAAGCGCTCGGCCACGGCGAACTGGTCGCGATCGTCCAGCACGGTGACGCGAAAGCCGAGCAACACGCCGAGTCTCGCGAGCGGCACCGCGTTGTGCCCTGCCCCCACGAGCACCAGCTCCTCCGGAGCGCGCACGGCCTCGAGGTAGATCGTGAAGGGCCGGCCGCCCACCTCGAGCTCGCGCGTGCCCGCGCCCGCGCCCGCGAGCACGGCCCGTGCAAGCCCGAGCACCTGCTCGTCCAGCTCGCGATCACCCAGACTGCCTCGCACGCCGCCGCTCTCGTCGAGCAGCAGCCGCCGGCCGGCGGGCTCCGTATGCCCGGGAGGCGCCGCGATCAACGTCACGACCGCGACAGCCGGGCCGCCCGCGAGCGCCTCCAGCGCGGCACGCGCCGCTTCGACGGCGGTCAGCCCGTGCATCAGCGCTCCTCCCGGAAGCGACGGTAATCCTCCGGCGTGTTGATGTCCGTGACCACGCCGGGATCGTCCACGGCCACGTCCTCCCGGTCATGCGCGTGCCGCTCCACGAGGGTCCGGGCCCCGTCATCCAGCCTGGGATCGAGCAGTTCCGGGAAGACGGTGCGCGCGAAGAGGGTCGGGTGGCCTGGCCGACCCCGGTAAGTCGGCCGGACCACGGGCGCGCCGCGGGCGAGAAACGACTCCCGCAGCGCCACGACCGTGCTCGCGCGCACCAGGGGAAAATCCACCGGCAATACCATCACTCCCGCCGCGTCGTACGTCACGTGCGCCAGCGCGAGCCGGAGCGAAGCGATCTGTTCGGACGCGGGCTCCGGGTTGAAGATCACCTCGGCCCCCGACACGTCCGCCAGCCGGATCTCCCACTCCTCGTCCGGCGGTACGACTGCCAGCACATAGCGGCAGCCGCCCCGGCGCAGGAGGTGCACGGCGCGCTCGATGAACGATTCGCCGGATGCATCCAGCAGCGCCTTCGGCCGCCCCATCCGAGTCGAGCGGCCCGCGGCCAGGACGACGCCGTCCACGTCCAGCTTCCGGGGCGATGCCTCCACCTGCGCCCTCGCGGTCCGGGATGCGGGCACCGAAACGACGATCGTTTCGCTGCCCGGGGCGTTGCTCGAGCAGCGCGACCCCGGTCTCCGGCTCCCGTGTAACTGTTTCGCCTGCCGCAAAATGGCATGCGCCGGCGCGACCCGTCAAACCCGGTCTGGCTTGCGGCGTCCGGAGCACCGCCTATCTTTGAAATTCCTCACCCGAGCTCCTCCAGGAAGCGTTCGCGCGGAGCCACTCCTCCGCTGTCGTTCTCCGCAGGAACCCGCTGCGGCGGGGCGCGTCGAGCTCTCGACTCGACCGCCCCTCCGGCCAGGGAGCACGCGGCATGCCGCCGAAGACGCAGCTTCCCCCACTGGATCTCGTCCACGAGCAACGCCTGGAGAAGCTCTCCGACGAGCACCTCCGACGGCTGCTGCGGGTCTCGCACGAGTTCAACCTCACGATCGACATCGAGCAGCTCCTGCCCCGCATCCTGGACCTCGTGGTCGAAACGCTCGAGGCCGAGGCCGGATCGATCTGGGTGGCGGACGGCCAGGTGGTGCGCTGCCGTGCGGCGCTCGGGCCGGTGGCCGACCAGCTGACCGGCCTCGAGCTCCCCCGCGGCGCCGGCATCATCGGGCAAGTGATCGAGGAACGCACCTCCGCGCTGGTCCCGGACGTGCACGCGGACGACCGCTTCCTCCCGCAGATCGATCAGGCCACCGGCTTCACCACGCGCTCGCTGGTCGCGGTTCCGCTCGTGACGCGCGGCGAAGCCGTGGGCGCGATCGAGGTGATCAACGACCGCTCCGGCGCCAATTTCCAGGAGGACGACCTGCTCTTCCTCGAGGCGCTCGCCGACGACGCCGCCGCAGCCATCCGCAACGCCACCCTGTTCGAGGCGGAGAAGCGGGCCCGGGATCTCAAGGCGTTGCTGGACTACAGTCACGAGATCACGTCCACCTTCGATCTGGACCGCGTGCTCGTGTCCGTGGTCAACCTCGCCGGCCGCGCCCTGCCGTTCGAGCGCTGCGCCATCGCGATCTGGCAGGGCGAGGACCTGCGCCTGCGTGCCATCTCGGGCGAGGAGAAGCTGGACCGCCGGGCCGCCGCGGTGAAGGAAATGGAGCGCTTCCTCCTGTGGGCGGCAGAGCGCGGAGAGGAGCTCTACGTTCCGGATATCGACGACGACGACGAGAATGCGCTCCAGCTCCACAACAGCTTTCCCCGCTACCTCCAGGATTCCCGTGCGAAGGCGGTGCTCGTCCTCCCCATCCAGGACGCCGAAGGCAGGCTCGGCGTTCTCCTCTTCGAGTTCGCCCGCGCTCACTTCCTGAGCGATTGGGGGCGCGAAGCGGCCAAGCTGCTCGCGAACGAGACGGCGCTCGCGCTGCGCAACGCGCAGCTCTATGCCGAAGTCCCGCTCATCTCCTGGCTCGAGCCGCTGCGCGAGAAGAAGCGGGCGCTGGCCAGCCTGCCGCGCGCCAAGCTGATCCGCTACGCCAGCGTCGCCGCCCTGGTGCTGCTCGCGCTCGTGCTGGTGCGGCTGCCGCTGCGCGTCTCCGCGGCGCAGGCCACCGTGCGCGCCGCGGTGCAGCGGCCGGCGCGCGCGGCCGTGAGCGGGATCGTGGAGGCGGTCTTCGTGCGCGAAGGAGACTGGGTCTCGATGGGCGCGCCTGTCGCGCGCATCCGAGACCAGGAGCTGCTGCGGCAGGTGCGCGAGCTCGAGGCCGAGCTCGAGCAGGCGCAGCGCGTGGCGCTGGCCGCCGAAGCGCGCGGCGACCTCACGAGCGCCGCCCTGGCGCGGGTGCGCGCCGCGGGCCACGCCGACGCGCTCCGACTGCTGCGGCAGAAAGTCGACCAGGCGCGAGTCACGGCGCCCACTGCGGGCATCGTGCTCACGCCCCGACTGGAGGAGCAGGTTGGAAGCTTCGTCGAGGCGGGCACGGTGGTGAGCTGGATCGGCGACCCTCAGTGGGCGGAGCTCGAGCTGCGCGTGCGGCAGGAGGAGCTCGGCGTCGTGCACGTGGGAGACCGCGTGCGCGCGCGCGTCAGCGCGCACCCCGCCATCGTCTTCGAGGGACGCGTCGTCGCCATCGGCGCGCGCGCGGAAGTGCTGGACGACGACGTCCCCGCCTACACCATCCGGGCGATCCTCGACAACCGCGAGAGCCTCCTCCGGCCGGGTATGGACGCACGCGCCAGGGTGGTGACACGCTCGCGCCCGCTGGGCGTGCTCCTGTTCCGCCGGCCGTGGCGCTGGTGGCGCATGCACTTCTGGTGGTGACCATGGGCCTGCGCGCTCGCCTCTTCCTCCTCTCCCTCGGCCTCGCGGCCTGCGGCCACGAGGTGCAGACGGATGCGGCCGCGCCCGCAGCGGACACGATGGCCGCCGGATCCGCGGGCGCGGCCGCGGACGCAGCCGCGGGCGCCCAGCTCATGAGCGTCCTCTACTCGGAGCATGATGCCGAGGTCACGGCGCGCATGGATGGCGTGGTGCGCGCCCTCGCGGTGGAGCTGGGCGACCGCGCCGCCCCGGGACAGATCCTGGCGGTGCTGGAAGACGACGCCGAGGCCGCGGCGGTCGAGGCGGCGCGGGCGGACGTCGGCCTGGCGCAGGCGGAACACGATCGCGCCGTGACCTTGCGCGAGCAGGACGTGATCTCACAGGCCGAGCTGGAAAAGGCGCTCTACCGGCTGAAGGCGGCGGAGGCCGCGCTCCGCTCCGCCACGGTGGCCCACGGCTACACGCGCATCCGCGCGCCCTTTGCCGGCATCGTATCGCAGCGCTTCGTGCGGCTCGGCCAGTCGGTGACGGAAGGCGATCCGCTTTTCCGCATCACCGCGCTCCGGCCGCTCCGCGTCCGGGTGCGCGTGCCGGAAGCCGAGGCGAGTGGCTTGAGCGTGCAGCAATCGCTGCGCGTGCGCAGCATCGCCGGTGAGGAGGTCGCCGGGCTCGTCGCACGGATCGCGCCGACGGTGGATCCGGCGAGCGGCACCGTGGAGGTGCTGGTGGACATTCCGGCCCCCGGCGCGCTGCGCCCGGGCTCGAGCGTCACCGTGGACCTGCCGGCGCAGCCGGCATCCCGAGCGGAGCGGCACCCCTCGACTTCGCTCGGGGCAGGCTCCGCGCGGCGAAGCCGAGGGACCTCGCCTGGAGCTCCCGCGACGCCTTCCGGAGGCCCGCCGTGAGCGCCGCCGAGAGCTTTCCCCGGCTCCGGCCGAACCTGCATTACGTCCGGCACGTGCAGGATGGCCGGACCGTGTACGTGGTGAAGGACCCGGTCAGCTTGCGCTATTACCGCTTCGGCGAGCTCGAGACCTGGATCATGCAGCGGCTGGATGGAACGCGGCCGCTCAGCCGGCTCGCGCACGAGCTCACGGAATCCGTCGGCGTGCGCGCCACGGTCGCCACGCTGGAGACGTTCGTGCGTCGGCTCAAGGAGCTCGGGCTCGTCATGCGCACGCAGGCCGAGCGCAGCCTGCTCGTGCTCGAGGCGGTGCGCCGCCAGCGCCGCTTCCGCCTGGAAGGGCACGGCAACACGCTCTTCCGCATGCGCTTCTCGCTCGGCGACCCGGATCGCCTGTTCGGCCGCCTGGTGCGACCACTCCGCTTCTTCTGGACCCCGGCGTTCGTGATGCTGTCGGCCGGCGCCTTCGCCGCCTACGCGTTGATCGTGGCGACGCACTGGGGCTCGTTCGTCGACGGCGTCGCCGCCATGTACCGGCCCGACCACTACACCGTCGGCTTCATCCTCATGCTGTACCTGACCGCATCGGTCATCTTCGGGATCCACGAGCTGGGGCACGGGCTGACCTGCAAGCATTTCGGCGGCGAGGTGCACGAGATCGGCGCGATGCTGCTCTATTTCTCACCCGCGTTCTTCTGCAACGTGAACGACGCGTGGACCTTCCCCGAGCGCTCGCACCGGCTGTGGGTCACCTTCGCCGGCGGCTGGATTCAGCTGCTGCTGGCGGCGGTGGGCGCGGCCGTGTGGATGCTGACGGACCCCGACAGCGTGGTGCACGACGTCGCCTTCCTGACTCTGCTCATCGGCGGCGGCGTCTCGGTGCTCTTCAACTACAACCCGCTGATCCCGCTGGACGGCTACTACGCGCTGCTCGACTGGCTGGAGATCCCGAACCTGCGCGGCCGGTCTTTCCAGTACCTGGGCGCGTACTGCAAGCGCAGCGTGCTGCGCCTGAACGTGCCGCTGCCGGCCGCGACCGCGCGCGAGCGCCGCGTCTTTCTCGTATTCGGCAGCCTGGCCTTTCTCTACACGCTCATCATCCTGACGGTGTTCGTGACCTGGCTCGGCGGAGTGCTGGTCGGAAAGCTGGGGGTGTGGGGGTGGCTGCTGGTCGCGTTGCTGGCGTACGCGATCGCGGGGAAGGCGGCACGGCGCGCCTGGCGAGTCGTGCGCGTGTGGGCAGCCGAAAAGGCGCCTGGCCCCGTGGTCCGCCGGCGCCTGGTCTGGGGCGCCGCCGGTGTGGCCGGCCTGGCCGCCGTCGCCTTCGTCTTCCCATGGACCATCCGCGCGCCGGCGCGCGCGGTCGTCGAGCCGGTCGCGCGCGCCTGGCTGCGCCCGGGCGATGATGGCTGGGTCGAGGCCGTGCTGGTGCGCGAAGCCGAGCCGGTGCGCGCGGGTCAGCCGCTGGCCGTGCTGCGCAACCCGGCGCTCGAGCTGGAGTGGACGCGCGCGCGCGCGGCAGTCGCGGCGCTCGAAGGGGAGCTCGCGGCGGCGCGGGCCGCGGCGAGCTCGGCGCGCGCCAGGCTGGCCGAGCTCGAGCTCACGGCCGCGCGCCGCGAGCTCGACGTGCTGGACCAGCGCCGCTCCGCGCTGCTGTTGCGCGCGCCCTTCGTTGGCATCGTCGCCACGCCGCATCCCGAGGAGCTGATCGGTGCGCACGTCGCTCCCGGGGATTCCCTCTTCGAGGTGTGGCGGGGCGGTCCGGTACGCGCGCGCATCTTTCTCCACGAGCGCGATGCCGGCGACCTCCGCGCCGGCGCCGCCGTCGGCCTCAAGTTTCCCGTCCACCCGGCGTGGACCTGGCGCAGCCACATCGCCGTCATCAGTCCCGCGAGCCGGGACGGCCGGGTCGAGGCGCTTGTGCCGCTCGGCGACCCCGGCCAGCTTCCACTGCGCCCGGGCATGGTGGGCCGGGCGAAGATCGTGCTGCAGCGCGCCACTGTCGCCCGCGCGCTCGGCCGTGGGCTGCGCCGAACCTTACGCGTGGATTGGCTGTTATGAGCGAGCTGGAAGCCATCCTCCCGAACGTGTTCTTCCTACGCGAGGCCAGCGAGGCCGTACGGCAGCAGCTCGCGCGCATCGCCATCTGCCACGAGTATCCCAGGGGGAACATCCTCTACTACCACGGCGAACCGGTCGAGTCCATCTACATCGTGGTCGCCGGCCAGGTGAAGATCGAGCTCATCTCGGGGGAGGGCCGCGAGGTCACCCTCGCGGTCGTCCGCCCCGCTGGCGTGTTCGGCCTGGTCGCCGCTCTCGCGCAGAGCCCCCACATCGGCACCGCTGTCACCGTCACGGAGTGCCACCTGGCCAAGCTCTCACGCGGCGCGTTCATGCCCTGGCTCGCCGGCCACCACGAGCTGCACCAGCCGCTCGCGGCTGAGCTCGCGCACCTGCTCCGCGATGCCTACGAGAAAATCGGCGAGCAGGCGCTGCTCAGCGTGAAGCGGCGCCTGCTCGCAACCCTGCTCGAGATCGCGCGCACCGAGGGGCGCCGCGAAAAGGAGGGCGAGGTCGTCTTCGTCCGCCCCACGCACCAGGAGCTCGCCGAGCGCGTGGGCACCACCCGCGTGGTCGTCTCCCGGCTGCTCAAGGAGCTGATCCAGGAAGAGGAGGACCTCAAGGTCCAGGGGCGGGTCTTCCGCGTTTCGCTGCGCACCGTCACCGAGCCGCCCGAAGAGTTTTAGCGCGAGGCGACGCCGTTTCCGCAGCCCCCGCCACGCCGACGCTACCGGAGCAACCGCCGCGCGGTAACCTGGGTCACACGCCTGCCGTGACCGCGGGCATTTGGGGTCCGGCCGCGCGGGGCTATCGTGGGGGCCGTTCCTGCGATCGCGCCGGCGCTTCTGGGCCGGCAGCCGTTCACCCCCATCCCCGGAGGAGCCACATGGCCAGTCAGAAGAAGCCGACCGTCCGCATCGAGCTGACCGAGGAGCAGCGGAAGAAGATCCGTCAGGCGACGGGCAAGGACGCCGCGGCCATCGAGTTCAGCGCGGAGGAGCTCGAGGATCGCATCGCGCCCAGCTCCTTCAATCCCGACGCAGATCTCGCCTGATCCCACCGTCGCCTTCGACGCCGGCGCAGACCTCGCCTGATCTCCCGCCGCCCCACGACGAGGTGGGGTTCTTTTCCTGACGTCGCATATCCGCTGCGCCCGGGCCGCCGGTGGCCCGGGCGCGGTTGCATCTGAAGGCGGGCCGCCTCGCTTGACCTCACCCCGCCGGCCGGGGTACTGTACTTGCTGGCGGAAGTTCGGCTCCGGCAACCGATTTCGCGGATTCGCCGATGCACGCGATCGTCGCGCTCCACGTCAATGGCGACCGATACGAGGTCGGCGTTCCGGCGCATTACACGCTGCTGGAAGCGCTGCGCTACGGCCTCGGGTTGACCGGATCGAAGCAGGGGTGCGACAAGGGCGACTGCGGCGCCTGCACCGTGCTGCTGGACGGCGAGCCCGTGCTGTCCTGCATCACACCCGTCTGGGAGGCGGAGCACCGCGAGGTCGTGACCGTGGAAGGCCTGTCGCGGCCCGGCGAGCTGCACCCGCTACAGGAAGGGTTCGAGATCACCGGCGCGGCGCAGTGTGGCTTTTGCACGCCCGGCATTCTCATGTCCGCCTACGGCCTGCTTCTGCGCAACCCCACGCCCAGCCGGCGTGAGATCCAGGAAGCGCTCTCCGGCAACCTGTGCCGCTGCACCGGCTACACGAAGATCTTCGAGGCCGTGGAGCTCGCGGCAGGCATGCTGGCGCGAGACACAAACAGTGAGCGCCGATGAAGCTAGAGGAATTCCGGGAAAAGCAAGCGGCCTCTGCCGCCTCGGCCGACGAGCTGAACGAGCTCGTCCAGCGCGAGTTCTCGCTCATCGGCCGCCGGCTGCGGCGCGCGGACGGGCTGGGGAAGGTCACGGGCCGCGCGATCTACGCCGATGACATCGCGCTTCCCGGCATGCTGCACGCCAAGATCCTCCGCTCTCCCCACCCGCACGCCCGCATCCTCTCGATCGACGCCTCCGCGGCGCTCGCGCTCCCCGGCGTGCACGCCGTCGTCACGGGCAAGGACATGCCGGTCCGCTACGGTATCATTCCCTGGACGCGCGACGAAGAGCCGCTGTGCGTGGACCGGGTGCGCTACGTGGGCGACGACGTGGCCGCAGTGGCCGCCGTGGACGAGGACACCGCGCTGCACGCCCTCGACCTGCTTCGGGTCGAGTACGAGCCGCTCCCTGCCTATCTCGATCCGGAGGCGGCGCTGCGCGCCGAGCGGGGCACTATCCACGAGCCGCGCAAGCCGGGGGAAAACGGAAACATCACCAAGCACGTGCACCTCGAGTTCGGCGAGGTGGACCGGCAGCTCGCGGAGAGCGAGGTCCTCATCGAGGGGGACTACTTCTTCGAGGGCACGACCCATACGCCGATCGAGCCGCACTGCGCGATCGGCTACTGTGATCCGTCCGGCAGGTTGACGGTCTGGTCGTCGACGCAGGTGCCGCACTACCTGCAGCGCGAGCTCGCGCGCGTGCTCGACCTCGACCTCGCGCGCGTGCGCGTGATTCAGCCGGTGGTCGGCGGTGCGTTCGGCGGCAAGTCCGAGCCGTTCGATCTCGAATTCTGCGTCGCGAGGCTGGCCATGCTCACGGGCCGGCCGGTCAAGATCCTGTACACGCGCGAGGAGGTCTTCTACTCGCATCGCGGCCGCCACCCCATGAAGATGCGCTACCGCCTGGGCGCGAGCCGCGACGGCCGCATCAAGGCGGTCGATGCGCACATCCTGATCGACGGCGGCGCCTACGCCTCTTTCGGTCTCGTCACCGCGTACTACTCCGGGCAGCTCCTGACCGCACCGTACACGTTCGCGTCGTACCGCTTCGATTCCACGCGAGTGTACACGAACAAGCCGGCGTGCGGCCCCAAGCGCGGGCACGGCTCGGTGCAGCCGCGCTTCGCCTTCGAGGTCCAGCTCGACAAGCTGGCCGAGCGGCTGAGGCTCGACCCGATCGAGCTGCGGCGCCGCAACTTCCTGGGCGAGCGCACGCGCACCGTGAACGAGCTGCGCGTCACGTCCAACGGGTTCCCGCTCTGCCTGGACGCGGTCGAGCGCGCGAGCGGCTGGAAGGAGAAGTTCCGCCGGCTGCCGTACGGCCGGGGCATGGGCGTGGCCGGCTCGTGCTACATCTCCGGGACGAACTACCCCATCTACCCGAACGAGATGCCGCAGTCGGCCGTGCAGGTGCAGGTGGATCGCTCCGGTCGCATCACCGTCTTCAGCGGCGCGTCGGAGATCGGGCAGGGGTCGGACTC
>JACQPS010000155.1 GCA_016207445.1 Gemmatimonadota bacterium
GCTCGATCTTGCTCAAGTACGACGGCTCGACGCCGATCCGCTCCGCCACCCGCCGGAGCGAGTAGTCGGGGCTCGTGCGGCGCAGCTCCTCGCGGCGCTGGCGGACGAAGTAGCTCAGGGTGCTCATGCTGCTGGGTGTGGAGTATATACTACACAGGACACGGGCGCAAGGGGGCGGAGATCCCCTCATGAGGACCTCGAAATCCCATCATCCAGCCGCTTGATTATGGGTTCTGGAGGAACCGGCGTGCTTCAGCCGTGCGTACCGCGCTGGGCCAGGTAGGCCGCGGGCGTCGTGACGAGGGTAATTCCGATGCGGCAGCCGAACAGCCGGCCGAAGTGCGTCTGGTCGCCCGTGATGAGATGCGTTGCGCCGGCCGCTAGCGCGGCCGTCAGGATCGGCCGGTCCTTTGCGGGCAGCACCACGTCGGGTGGGAGCTCCACGTCCGGGATCGCCTCGCTCACCTCGACGGCCTTCGTCAGCTCATCCAGGCGCGCGCGCTGCTCCGGACGCTCCAGGCTGCGGCGAGCTTCTTCGAGCGCGTAGCCGGACGTGAGCAGCGTCGTCTCCTCGAGCTGCCAGAGCCGGGCGACGCCGGCGTCCGCGCGGTACGCGGCCGAGTACAGCACGTTGGCGTCCAGGAAGAGAACGTCCAACGACTACCGGGCGGCCGGTTTCCGGTGCGGAATGCGCTCCGGGTCGAGGCCCATGGCCTGGACCTCGCGCACCGCGCGCGCGTAATCGTCGGCGTCCGTCGCGTTCGTCAGGAGGAACTGCGCCCGCCGCTCCGGCGTGTAGGTCTCGATCGGTACCGCCATCGCCGGGCGGATCAAAACCCCCTCGGCCGTCTCCTCCGCCACCACGAGCGAGCCTTCCTCCAGCCCGAAGCGCCGGCGCAACCGGGCCGGGATCACCACGGCCCCGCGCTTTCCTACGCGTCCGGTTTCCTTGATCATGCGCTTGCCGTCCTCCGATGATCTGAATATCAGATATTCGGGTAGGCGCGTCAAGCGGTGCGGCGTGCGTGCGGATTGAGTAGGGTGAGCCCATGATCTACCGCCTCCTGGCCGACGTCACCCTGGCCGCGCACCTCGCCTTCATTCTGTTCGTCGTGCTCGGCGGGCTGCTGGCGCTCCGGTGGCCATCGGCGGCGAAGGTGCACGTGCCGGCGGCCGTGTACGGCGTCATCATCAGCTTTTTCGGCTGGACCTGTCCTCTCACACCGCTCGAGAACCACTTCCGCCGGCTGGGCGGGCAGGCGGGGTACAGCGAGAGCTTCATCGAGCGCTATCTGGTGTCGGTGATCTATCCGGGGAAATTGAGCCGGGCGGGCTTCATTCTTCTGGGACTCGGGGTGCTGGCAATCAACCTGGCTATTTACCGCACAGTGAATCGCAGAACGCGCAGGGTCGGGTGAACCGCTCCGCGCGAGCGGACGGAGGCGCGGTCAAGCCGCCAGCCAGCGCTCGCGCACGGCAGCGGCGCGCCGGGCAACCTCCTGCTCTGACATTCCGCGCTCGGTGAGAATTTTCAGCAGGAACTCGTAACACGTCTGCTCCAGCAGAGCCGCTTTCCGGGCAAAGCGCTCGAGCCTGTTCGCCAGCCGGTTTGCGGATCCCGCGGACAGTTCGGCGCCACCGTACTCGAACCAGCTGCGGTGGACGAGCCAGTCGCGTTCTTTGAAGAAGTCTCTCAGGCCTGACGCCAGTTCGGAATCAAAGCGGTACCTCCGGATGTCGGCGAGAAACGATCGCCACAACGGTGAGCGGCCCACCTCGACCAGCGCGGCTACCTCCTTGCCCGCCCTCTGCGGACTGCGTGCATGAGCGAGGGCAACGTAGGCGACCAGGGTGGCCTCGAGCGCCTGCGCCTGGGTGAGCGCGTGGCCGAGCCAGGCCTCCACATCGAGCCGCAGGGTGAGACCGGATTGGCCGGGGAAGCGCACGCGCTTCGCGTACGCTTCGGCGTATTTGCCCCGGACGCCGCCGGAAAAGTCGTACTCCGGTCGAAGGTCGTTGTCACTCTTCTTCATACTGCCTCCTCTCCCGAGGAGTTGCCCTGCGCGCGCTGATGATCCGAATTCGATTCTCCCCTCTGACCGTAAAGCTCACTACCAGCAGCCGATGCCGTTCCGAAGCGCCGATCAGCAGCAGACGCTCCTCGTGGACGGAGTGATCCGGATCCGGCACTTCGATGCTCAATGGATCTCGAAAGACCGTCGCGGCCTCGTAGAACGAGACTCCATGCCTCTTCAGATTCTCGGCGGCTTTGGTCGGATCCCACTCGAACGATAACATGCCCTGATGTCGAAGTCACGGGCGCACCCGCGAAGCGCAGCCGCTGTCGTTTCTCGAAAAGCGGCACGAAGCTAAGGCGGCACTTTGGGTTGGGGCCATACGCAGGCGGGACATGGATTCCAGTGCCGGTTGCTCGCAGCGGAGGCCCTTGACATCCCGGCGAGGTCCCATTATCCTCGCCGCCGCAGCAAGGGAGTCGCGTCCCGATCACTTTCCAGCCTGATCCTCCGGCCTGCCGGAGGTGGCGCTGGCCGCAGAGCACAGGATCTGCGCGGATCGGCGACGCGATTTTGTTTTGCCGGGAGGAGGTCGCGTTTCGGTGAGGCACGGTACCGGGTTGCAGTCAGCAGGGATCGAATCGGAGAGCCGACGGGCGCTGCGTGCGCAGCCCGGCGCGTTCGCGCGCCGCGTCGTCTTTGCGGATCGCGCGTGTGACGTCGTGCGGCAGTGGTACGTCCGCTCGCGCGAGCGAATGTGTGGTGCAGGTATGGCGGGAGCCGAAGCGCCTTAGCGCGCACTCGTCCCGTTTGGCCGGTCTGTGACCCGGCCCCACCTGCGCCACGTGCGGGTGGGGTTTCGTGTTTCTCAAATCTTAATTCGCCCCGGTGGCCCGGCCGGCGTCAGGCGGCGGCAAGAGGTCACGCGACTCCTTCGGCCAATGCCGAGCGCTCGGCCGTGGCCGCCGGGGCCCGTTCCAACCGACGCATGGAAGGAGGTGAGTCAGGATGAAGTTGGGTGAAGCGCTGGCACTGCGGGCGGATCTCCAGAAGCGCATGCATCAGCTCCAGGCGCTGCTGCAGGAGAACGCGAGCGTGCAGGAGGGTGACCAGCCGGCCGTGAATCCGCGGGTCCTGCTCGAGGAGTACCGCGAGATCGTGGATCAGCACGAGCTGCTCGTGCGCAGGATCGAGCGCACGAATCTCGGTACGCGGCTCACGCGTGGCGACGAGGCGCTCACGCTGGCGGATGCGGTAGTCCGTCGGGAGCGGCTGGCGCGTGAGGCCGACATGCTGCGCGACGTCGCGCGGCGCGCGATCCCGAAGCAGAGCCGCTGGACGCGCTCCGAGATCAAGCAGGTACCGGCGGTCGACGTCGCGGACGTGCTGAGCGAGGCCGACCGGCTGAGCAAGGCGCATCGCGAGCTGGACACGCGCATGCAGCAGAGGAACTGGGAGGCGGAGCTGGTCGAGTAATGTCGTTGCCGTTCGCCGGAGCGTGCTACGTGGGCGAGTGCGGCCGCCCGCAGCGGGCGTCATCGCTTGCAAGCAGGCTCGAAACCTGACGCGTGCGGGGCAGCGCGACAGTGCAGGCCCAGACCGCGTACACGCGTACACCGTACCCGGCGCAAGCCAGAACCATGTACGACCGCCGCGCTGACACGATGCGCGCTCCGGCGAACGGTACCGTCGTCGTCGAGGCACCATGATCAATCGCCTGAGGCGCCTGATCGAGCCACCGGACGAGGAGCCGGCTCCGGCCGACGACTACTTCGAGGTCGTCTGCCAGAGCGACGTGTACTACATCGCCCGCGAGACGGCCGAGCGCATCTCCCGGCTGCTGGGTCGGCGCTGGCCGCCTCGCTGGATCCGGTTCACGGATATCTGGGGCGCGGATGTGCGCGTGCCCGCGCGCAGCGTGCTTTCGCTGCGCGAGTCGACGGTTGCCCAGCGGCAGCGCGAGCGCGAGTTCCGGCGCGCGCGCCGCTGCGAGGACAAAGCGGATCGCAGGCCGTGGGAGGACGACGACTGGTGAGAGGAAGCCGCCACGCTGCGTTCATGTTCCTGCTGTAACTCGATTGCAGACTTGGAGGTACGCGCGTATCTTTCGCTCGACGCAACGTGCTCCTGCGCGAGGTGATCCTGTGCTGGCCGTGTCGGAACTCCGGGACCCGCGACTGGCCGAAGTAGTCCGCCGGCTGGTGAACGCCTACCGTCCCGAGCAGATTTACCTGTTCGGCTCGTACGCTCGCGGCGATGCGGGACCGGACAGCGACTACGACCTCTTGCTGGTCGTGCCGGACGACGCGCCGCCGGAGCGCAGGCGCGCGCGCCTCGCTTACGAGGTGCTCTGGGGCACGGGCACGGCGGCGGACGTGCTCGTGTGGACACGCGCGCGCTTCGACGCGCGCGCGCACGTAGTCACGTCGCTGCCCGCCACAGTCTTGAGGGAAGGCAAGCTGCTTCATGCCGCCTGACCCGGAGCATGTGGCGGAGACGCGGTCCTGGTTCATGAAAGCAGCCCGGGATCTGCGCGCCGCCGAACGCGATCTCGCCGATGCACCGCCCCTGCTCGATCACGCGGTGTTCAATGCGCAGCAGGCCGCCGAAAAGAGCATGAAGGGTTTGCTCACCTGGCATAATCGGCCCTTCCGCAAGACGCACAACCTGGTTGAGCTGGGTGAGGCGTGCGCTGCGGTCGAGCCCTCACTCGCCGACCTGCTGCGGCGCGCCGCGCCCCTGACCGAGTACGCGTGGCGCTTCCGCTACCCGGGAGAGCCGGAGGAACCTGCGCGAGAGGAGGCCGAAGGCGCGCTGCGAACCGCGCGCGAGCTCAATGGGGCGCTGCTCGAGCAACTCCCCGCCGACGCAAAACCGTAGGCGGCCCCCATGGGCGAGACCCGCGTCGACCTGCTGCACCTGCTCGAGGACCTGCGCGACGCCTACCCGGGCTCGCTCGAGGAGACGATCCTGACCGAGATCGTCGCCAACTCGCTCGACTCCGGGGCCGCGGCGATCACGCTGTCCACCGACGCCGGGAACCGCTGGGACGACGTCGCCCCCGAACGACTCTCGCACCCCCGTCGTGATCCGCGTCGGCCGCAAGCGCAAGCCGTCGGCGGTCGGCTGGCTCGAGCGCGTGGACCGGCCGCTGGACGAGGAGGCGCGCGGCGTCGCCATCGGCACGCTGGGGAAGGTGATCAAGCGCGGCTGGGATTGGCTCGGCCTGACGCCGGCGGCGCCCGAACACGTAGGCGGGCTGATCGAGGCGCCCGCGTCGCCGAGGCGCTCACGCTGAACAAGGCGGACTTCATCCGCACGGGCCCGCGCGGCGCTGACCGCCGATCCCTCGACTCTGCCGTCACAATCCCGCCAGCGGGTCCGGCAGCTTTCCGCGCCCCTGTGCGGCGGCCTTCTCCGCGCCTTCTCCCACCACGATGTTCGTGCCCGCGGCC
>JACQPS010000161.1 GCA_016207445.1 Gemmatimonadota bacterium
GCTCGCTCGCGCGCTCCTCCACGTTCGCAGTGACGCCGGAGATGACGACGCGTGCGCCGTCGTCGAGCAGTGCCTCGGCGAGCGCGTAGCCGACCTGGCCGCGGCCGCCGAC
This sequence comes from Gemmatimonadota bacterium, assembly GCA_016207445.1. Lineage (GTDB taxonomy): Bacteria > Gemmatimonadota > Gemmatimonadetes > Longimicrobiales > RSA9 > JACQPS01. The sequence goes on from JACQPS010000161.1 coordinate 113, forward strand.
GCCGGTGACGATCGCGACCTTGCCTCGCATGCTGCCGCTCCCCGGCCGCGCGAGCCCGGCCGTGCGAGTGTCCCAGAGTCCTGCCGCCGCGAGCGCAACGGCGCAGCCCAGGAAAACGGTTCCGGCATCGAAGTGGGGAATGAGCGCGACGGCCGCGAGCAGGACGCCCCCCGCGGCGCCCAGCAGCGCCCCCACCGCGAGCCTCGCGTGCCCGTCGTCGCGCGCAGCCGCGCCCGCCGCCAACGCGGCCATGAGTGCGCCGCTGGCGTAAGCGGGCTGCGCGAGCAGGAAGAGCACGGCGAGCGCGCGCCCCCAGCCGGCGATGCGGACCGCCTGGACTCCGCTCCAGATCTCGGCGAAGACCGCGGCGATGGTGAACGCGACGACGGCCGCCAACCAGCGCGCGCGTGCCGGCCGGTCGGCGGGGAATCCCGCCCAGATTCCGGCGGCGAAGGCGGCGAGCACCACCGCCAGCAGGAAGCCGATGCTGGAGAGCAGGCCGCGCTCGGTGTAGAGCAGCAAGGCCGCGCCTGCCTCGGCGCCCACTGCCACGACGGCGCCGGCGAGCGCGCCGGCCAGGGGCCTCGAGGTCCGCCGCGCCACGGCTTCGGTCAGGGGACGAATCGGCCGTAGCCGCCCCGATAATACAGGAGCGGCGTACCCTCGCGCGCGTCGCCCGCCTCGACCTGCCCCACGTAGATCGTGTGATCGCCGCCCGGGTACACGGCCCAGACGCGACAGTCGGCCCACGCGAGCGCGTCGTCCAGCACGGGCGCGCCGGTCACCCGGCTATGGTGCGCGACGCCCGCGAACTTGTCCTCCAGATCCCAGCTCGAGAAGCGACGGGCCAGCCGCTCCTGATCGCTCGCCAGCACGTTGAGCGAAAACGCACCGGCTTCGCGAATGCAGGCGTGCGAGTCCGCGCTCAGGTCCACGCACACGAGCACGAGTGGCGGGTCCAGCGAGAGCGAGGTCACCGCGTTCGCGGTCAGGCCGCACAGTCGGCCCTCACGCGTGCGCGCGGCGACGACGGCCACCCCTGTCACGAAGTGGCCCATCACGCGCCGGAGCTCCGAGGCTTCGATCGACATTTCCTTTCACAGGCGGGGTGCGCGTGCCCGCAGGTACTCCTCGCAATCGCGGATCGCGTACAGCAGCCGGTCCCAGCGGGCGTCGGGGAGCGCGAGCGGCGCGGTCTCGGCCAGGAGCCAGCGGCTGATCTCGTCCGCCCGCTCGATCGACTCGCTGTGCGCGGCCACCTCGACCCGCACCAGCCCCCACAGCGCATCGTGCCCCGCCGGCGAGCGCAGCCGCAGGTACCAGGAGTAGACCGGCGTGAACTGCCGCGTCGTCGGGCGGAATACACTGGTCCGCTCGCCCGCGCGCAGCCCGAGCACGACCCGGGCGTCTTCCGTATCGAAGAAGCGCGTGCGGTGACTCTTGATCACGCCGAGCGCGCGTGGGCATTGCGCCAGCTCGGGCGAGACCGTGAGGCTGCCGTCGACCAGCAACCAACCCGAGGCCCCGGACTCACACCAGCGCTCGGCCAGTCGACGCTCGATCTCCTCGCGCCAGTGATTGATGCGCTCCGCCGCCCGCGCGTACAGCGCGGGAGGGAAGAGCGGTGGGGGCGGGCTCACGCCTTCCGACGTGTCGACCAGTCGTGCCCGCGGGATGCCGTGCGCCTCGACCGCCTCCGGCGCGAGCAGCGAGAAAGGGAAGAAGGCCGCCTCGCGCTCTTCCAGGTACGGTCGCTCCGCGGCATCCGTCAGCGTGGCCATGCGGCCGTCCCGTCGCACGCGGATCACCGCGGCGCCGTACGCGTAGACGACCGGCACGGCCTCGCGAAAGAGCGCGACGCCCGCGCGCTGAATTCCATCGAGGAAGCACGCGAGCGCTCCGGCCCCGGGCGCGCCCACCGCACGCGCGCGCAGACGCTCCGCGTCGCCTTCCACGATCTCCGCTTCCGCTTCGGCCAGCGGCGCGCCCGCCTCGAGCCAGCCGGTCTCGATCGGGCCGGCAACGCCCTCGAAGCCGCTCGCGGGCGTGCTCCCGAGACGGCGCAGCCGGGCGAGCAAAGAGGTCGCGGGCTCGCTTGCGGTCGCGGTCGTCACGGCGCGCGCGCCACGGTTGCGACCGCGTCGGCGACCGGGTACACTCTCATTTCACGTTGCACCGTGAGTACGGGACCGGTTCTTGGACGGGAGTGATCGTCGAGTATGAGGAGGCTGCGCCGCGCGGCGCTCGCGGTCATTCTAATCGCGCTCGCCGCCTGCGACAACGTGGAGTGGGGCGGCGCCCGGATCGCGATCGTGCGGCCGCCGGCCAAGGGCGCCGGCCGCGCGGCGGACACGGCGCGGGAGGCGGAGCGGCTCCCCGAAGGTCCCGTACTCTACCACGTGCGCGCCACGGGCGCCGCCGGAGTGATGGTGCCGGTGGCCGAGATCGCGGGCGACAGCCTGCGCCCGCTGCGCGCCACGGACTGGGTGGCGTTCGGTCGTCGCTTCATCGCGCAGCACTTGCGGCAGGGCACCGAATTCGCGCTCTTCCACGCCGGCATCCGGCGCGGCACCCTCGTGCTCCGCTCCGCGAGCATGCCGGACTCGACCGTCTGCCCCCGCCTGCCCCGTGCGAGCGGCATTCTCGAGCTCACGGCGAATGGACAGGAGGCAGCGGAGTTTCTCGCGCTGGCCAAGCCGCACGCGCCCGGGACGCGGCGGCAGCGTTCGCCGCCGCCCGCACCCGACCGCCGCCTCGATCTGATCGCGCCCATCCTGGCGGAGCAACTCCTGCGCGCGCGCGCAGCGCCGCTCCCCAGCAACTGGCAGCGGGCCAGGGCGCAGCTCGTGCCGCTTCCCCTCCCCGGCGCGACGGACCCCGGCTTCGCCGCCAGCTTCCTGGTCGATGATACGCTGGGGACCGGACTGGACGACGAGGGGCACTCCGTTTTCTTCGTGGCCCGCCCCGTGGCGCAGACGGGCTACGACACGATCTTCGTGCGTTATGCGGACTACGCGCGCGTGGGGAAGGAAGCGCCGCGGCTCGTCGACTTCCTCGACTGGAATCGCGACGACCGCGTCGAGCTGCTGCTCGAGGTGTTCGGCAGCAGCGACGCCTGGTTCGAGGCGGTAGGCCAGATCGACGGCCGCTTCCAGCGCGTTTTCGACGGTCGCTGCGAGCGGCCGCGGCTGCGCGTGCCCGCGGTAACGCAGGACACGGGCGCACCGTCGGTGACGCCGCCACGGCGCTCGGCGCCAGCCGCCGAGCGCCCTGCTCCCGCCGCCGCGCCGGAGTTGCTCGGCCGGCCGGCCGCGCCGCGCGCGCGGCCCCGGCCTGCCCCGGCCGATACGCCGCCGCCCGCGCCTCGCGATACGCTGGCACCGGACACCGCGGGCGCGCCCGGCAGCTCCCTTTAAGTCAATTGCATAGGGTGCGGATGTGTGTCCGCTTGACGCTCCTCACCACGCGCCTAGATTGCCCGACACAAAGCCCTGATGGAGAGGAGCCGCCCGCGCTGCCGGCGGGCGGGTTTTCCACCGCACCTCGGTCGTTGGAGGCGCTATGCCGGTTTACGAGTACCACTGCGCCAGCTGCGGGGAAGACTTCACTCATGTCGAGACCATGCGCGAGCACGAGGGAGCCCACCCGCAATGCCCGAAGTGCGGCTCGACGCAGGTCGAACAGCGCTTGAGCGCGTTCTTCGCGAAGACCTCGAGAAAGAGTTGAGGCGCTACGAGCCGCGCCGGTGAGGTCGCCAGGGTCCGGCCGTTCCGGCCGCGCCAGGCCCTGTTCGCGGCAGCCCTGGCGCTCGCCGCGGCCTCGCTGCCCGCCCAGCGCCCGGCCCACACGTACTCGATCGTCGCGCGCGACTCGGCCACGGGGCAGCTCGGCGTCGCGGTCCAGTCCCACTGGTTCAGCGTCGGCCCGATCGTGCCCTGGGCGGAGGCGGGCGTCGGCGCCGTCGCCACGCAATCGTTCGTCGAGGTGAGCTACGGCCCGCTGGGCCTCGAGCTGCTGCGCGCGGGGAAAACGGCGGCGCAGGCGCTCGAGGCGCTCGTCGCCGCCGACCCGCACCCGGAGGTGCGGCAGGTCGCGATCGTGGATGCGCGTGGCACCGTCGCCGCGCACACGGGCGACAAGGCGATCGAGGCGGCCGGCCACCGCACGGGCCCCGGCTATTCGGTGCAGGCCAACCTGATGCTCAGGCCGACCGTGCCGGACGCGATGGCGCGTGCCTACGAGCGCGCGAGCGGCGACCTGGCCGAGCGGCTGCTCGCCGCGCTCGAGGCCGCGCAGGCCGAGGGCGGCGACATCCGCGGCCGACAGTCCGCGGCGCTGCTGGTCGTCAGCGGTGCGCCGGCAGGGACCCCGTGGGGCGGCCGCCTCTTCGACCTGCGCGTAGAGGATCATCCGCAGCCCGTGCAGGAGCTCCGCCGACTGCTGCACCTCGCGCGCGCCTACAACCACATGAACGCGGGGGACGAAGCGGTCACCCGCGGCGACGTCGACGCGGCCCTGCGCGAGTACGCGACCGCCGAGGCCATGGTGCCGGACTCCACCACCAATGGCGAGATGGTCTTCTGGCACGCCGTCATGCTGGTCAACCGCGGGCGCGTGCAGGAGTCGCTGCCGCTCTTCCGCCGCGCCTTCGCGCAGGACCCCAACTGGGTCGAGCTGGTGCGCCGGCTCCCGAAGGCCGACCAGCTGCCCGATGACCCCGCCATCCTCCAGCAGATCCTCTCGGTCGCGCCGCAACGCACGCGGCGCTGAGCTCTTTTTCCTTTGCCAGGAGGTCCCATGAAGACGGCGCTCTGGACTGCGCTCTGCTGCCTGGCCGTGCTGCCATCGCTCGCGCGCGCACAACAGGCCGCGCCGCCGACCGCGCGCGCCGAGCTCAAGGACGCGCAGGCGCAGAAGGTCGGCGACGTCATGCTCGAGCAGACGCCCACCGGCCTGCTCCTGCGCGCGGAGCTGTCCAACCTCACGCCCGGCGCGCACGCGTTCCACGTGCACGCGCTCGGCAAGTGCGAGCCGCCCCAGTTCACGAGCGCGGGCGGCCACTTCAACCCGCTCGGCCAGAAGCACGGCATCAAGAATCCGGAGGGACGGCACCTGGGGGATCTGCCGAACATCCATGTGGGCGCGGACGGCAAGGCCCGCTTCGAGCTGCTCATGGGCGGCATCAGCTTGCGCGGCGAGAACCTGTTCGATGCGGACGGCTCGGCGCTGGTCGTGCACGCGGCCGCGGACGACTACATGACCGATCCGGCGGGAAACGCAGGGGCGCGAGTCGCGTGCGGGGTAGTCATGAAGCAGTAGACTAAAATCGGCACGACAAAAGGGGATCTTTAACGGCGGCACTTTAACGGCGGCACTTTAACGGCGGCACATCGGGCCACGGCATCCGACGTGCCGCCGTTCGTGTGCCGAAGTTCCCCTCCGCACTCC
>JACQPS010000162.1 GCA_016207445.1 Gemmatimonadota bacterium
GCACGGGCGGGGACGACAGCGAGCGCCAGGAGACCGGCGACCAAAAGGAGTACTTTCGCGAACCTCAGGCCTGGGGCGAGCATGTCAACTCCTCCATGCTAGCGAACTACGGAAGAGATGTGGCCGGCCAGCGCGGGACAGAGCACGGCCGGAACCAGGACGCGCCCGGGCGCGGGCGCCGTATGTTGTTGCTGGCAAAGAAGCTCCGCCACCGGCCGGAACCCGGCTGGTGGGAGCATCGAGACCTGGGTTGGAAGTTAGCGGCATAGTAGATTCGGTCCCACGGCGTGTCAAGAGAGGGGCAGCCGTGGCGGAAACCCCGCCGCCGCCGCAGGGTAGGAGCGGCACTGCTTCGCGACGCACTCGCCTCGATCTCCTGAGGAATGATCCAGACCCGTATCCGCAACTGGCTCAAGGCGCACCCGCCGCTCGTGCGGCGCCTCGCGATCGCGCTGGTCGCGCTCGCATCACTCGGCACCGGGCTCGCGTTCGGCGCCTGGCAGGCGGTCTGCCGGAGCGGCTGCCCCTCGCTCGCGCAGATCTACGCCTGGGAGCCAATGCAGTCGACCAAGATCCTGGCGCGGGACGGGCGGCTGGTGGCGGAGCTCTTCCAGGAGCGCCGGACGCCCGTGTCCGTGAGGGCGCTGCCGGCGCACGTTCGACAGGCGTTCCTGGCCGTGGAGGATCAGCAGTTCTACCGGCACCGGGGCTTCAATCCGTGGGGGATGCTGCGGGCGAACGTGAACAATCTGCTGCGGCGTCGCATCACGGGGGGCGGCAGCACCATCACGCAGCAGCTTGCGCGCAACATGTTCCGGGAGGACATCGGGTTCGAGCAGCGGGTGGTGCGGAAGCTGAAGGAGCTCAAGGTCGCGCTCGACCTGGAGCGCCTGTACACGAAAGACCAGATCCTGGAGGCCTACCTCAACCAGATCAACTTCGGACACGGGTGGTGGGGCATCGAGACGGCCGCCCAGCGCTACTTCGGCAAGTCGGCCGTCGCGCTGAACCCGGCCGAGGCGGCGCTGCTGGCGGCCCTCGCCAAGTCGCCTGCCTACTACACGCCGCTGCGGCACCCGGAGCGCGCGTGGGCCCGCCGCAACCTGGCGCTCGACCTCATGGCCAAGCAGCGGGTGCTGCCGCGCGAGGAGGCCGACCGCTGGAAGGAGGCGCCGCTGCCGGCCCGCGCGCACGGCGTCGAGGAGGCTCAGCTCGCGCCCTACTTCGTGGAATGGGTGCGCGAGACGCTGGACGACCGCTACGGCTCCGATCTCTACAGCAAGGGATACCGCATTTACACCACGCTCGATCTCGAGATGCAGCGGCGTGCGACGGCCGCCATGGAGCAGGGGTGGGCCAGGATCGAGGGCCCGACCTGGTATCGGCACCCGAAGTACGCGGATGTCATGAAGGCCGGCGGCAGCTCCGCGCCGGGCCGGACGCCGTACGTACAGGGGGTCTTCATCGCGCTGGATGTGCGCACGGGCGAAGTGCGCGCGCTGATCGGCGGCCGCGACTTCAGCGACTCCAAGTTCAACCGGGCGGTGCAGGCGAAGCGGCAGCCCGGCTCCGCCTTCAAGCCGTTCGTCTACGGCACGGCGCTGGCCGCCGGCATCCCGGCGTCGCACGTGATCTACGACTCGCCCGTCATGCTGGAGCTGCCCAACGGGGAGGTGTACTCGCCGAGGAACTACGACGCCGCATTCCGCGGCCCGATGACGCTGCGTGAGGCGCTGCGGCACTCCGTGAACATCGTGGCGGTGAAGCTGGGGCAGGAGGTGGGGATGGAAACGGTGGCGGAGTACGCGCGTCGCATGGGCATCGAGACGCCGGTCCCGCCGTTCCCCTCCACGGCGATCGGCGCGCCCGACGTGATCCCGCTGCAGCTGGCGGGCGCGTACACGACCTTCGCCAACGGCGGTGTGCGCGTGCAGCCGCGGCCGATCCTGCGCGTGGAGGATGCCGAGGGGCGGGTGCTGTGGCAGAGCAAGCAGGAAGAGGAGCGAGTGCTGGAGCCCTTGCCGGCCGCGATCCTGCGCGATCTGCTGCGCGACGTCGTGAACCACGGCACCGGGTTCTCCGTGCGCGACCCGGGCGTCGGCAAGCTGCCGCACGATGTTCCGGCCGCCGGCAAGACGGGAACCACCAACGACGCGACCGACGTGTGGTTCGTCGGCTTCACGCCCGACCTGCTCGGACTGGTCTGGTTCGGTTTCGATCTGCCCACCAAGATCGCGCCGGGCGCGGCCGGCGGCAGATTCGCCGCGCCCGTGTGGGCCGACTTCATGCGCTCGGTCTATGTCGACGAGCCGCTGCTGGAGAAGCCGGCCGGGTGGGCGCTGCCGCGCGAGCTGACCACGCGGGTGGTCGACCGCGAGACCGGCAAGCTGGCGAGCGACTGGTGCCCGGCCAATGCGCGCTATGCGGAGATATTCGTCCCCGGCACCGAGCCGACGGAAGCGTGCGATACCGGGACGGAAGGCCTGTTCGACGCGCCCCTGCGCGCTCTGGCTGCCGACAGCCTCGGCGATTCCACGCGCGTCCGGCTCAGTCCGCGCTTCAAGTTTCGCTAGTCCACGACTCCACGCCGGCCGCTGTGACGCGGTGCGTGATGAGCGGCGGCGGCTCCCGTTTCGGCTCCGCTGCGATGCGGATGGCGGAGCCGAGCGCGGCCAGCGCGGCGTCCGCATGCGCGGGGGTGCGTGCGTGCACGGTGGCCAGGGCCTGTCCCTCCCGCGCGAAGCTTCCGATCCTGGCGGTGATGTGGAAGCCGACGGCGGGGTCTACCGGCTCTCCCAGCCGGCTCCGGCCCGCGCCCAGCGCCACGGCCGCGTGACCGATCGCGCGCGCGTTCACCTCCACGACCGTGCCCGCGGCCGCTGCCTCGAACACTCGCCGCACGGGAGCCTGGGGCAGGATGGCCGGATCGTCGAGCACCGACGCATTGCCTCCCTGCGCCTCGATCACCTGCCGCATGCGCTCGAGCGCGCGCCCGTCGTCCAGCGCGGCGCGGGCGGCGCGGCGGCCGCTGGCAGCGTCGGGTGCGAGCCGGCCGAGCACGAGCATCTCCCCCGCGAGCGCGATGGTGAGCTCGCGCACGTCCGGTGGACCCTCCCCGCGCAGCGTCAGGATCGCCTCCTCGACTTCCAGCGCGTTGCCCACCGCGTAGCCGAGCGGCTGCTCCATCCCGGTGAGCAGGGCGACGACGTGGCAGCGGTGCGTCCGGCCGATCTCGATCAGCGTGCGCGCCAGCTCGAGCGCTCGCTCGCGCTCCGGCAGGAACGCGCCCGCCCCGTGCTTCACGTCCAGCACCAACCCGTCGATGCCCTCGGCGAGCTTCTTCGACATGATGCTGGACGCGATGAGCGGGATGGACTCCACCGTGCCGGTCACATCGCGCAGCGCGTACAGGCGCCGGTCCAGCGGCGCGATCTCGGCGGTCGCGCCGATCAGGGCGCACCGGAGCCGTTCGAGTTGCGCGCGGAACTCGCGCGTGGACAGATCGGTGCGGAAGCCGGGGATCGACTCCAGCTTGTCCAGCGTGCCCCCGGAGTGGCCGAGGCTGCGGCCGCTCACCATCGGGACCACGATGCCCAGCGATGCGGCCAGCGGCGCCAGCACGAGCGAGACCTTGTCTCCCACCCCGCCCGTGGAATGCTTGTCGATCTTCGGCCCGGGGATCGCCGACAGGTCGAGCACGTCGCCCGAGTGCAGCATGATCTCGACCAGCGCGGCGAGCTCCGCGCCGGAGAGCCCTCGGAAGTAGACGGCCATGAGGAAGGCCGCCATCTGGTAGTCCGGGAGCCGGTCCTCCGCGTACGCCCGGAAGATCTCCGCCAGCTCACCCGGCGAGAGCTCGTGGCCGTCCCGCTTCCGCTGGATCAGCCGGTAGCCGGTCATAGGCAGTGCAAGGGGGAGGGAGTCACTCGTGGGGGAGCCGCCGGCCGCACGCTCAACTCGCCGCCTGGACCGGCCTCTCCGCCGCCGGCGCGACGCGGGCGGACGGGCGGCGTGAGCCTGGATCGGCGGCCCCGGCCCAGGCGCGGAAAACGTCTTCCATCCAGTCGAAGATGGTGCGGAGCGAGGCGCGCATTCGCTCGAGGCGCGCCCGGCGCTCTTCGGCAGGCAAGAGCAGCGCCGCGCGGATGTGCTGCGCCAGCTCCTCCGGGTCGTAAGGGTTCACCTCGATGCACCCGTCCAGCTCCTCCGCGGCGCCGGCGAACCGCGAGAGCAGGAGCGTGCCCGCGCCATCGACCTGGCTGGCCACGTACTCCTTCGCGACCAGGTTCATCCCGTCCTGCAGCGAGCTCACCAGGCACAGGTCCGCCGCCCGGTAGAGGACGGCCAGTCGCTCGGCCGGCAGCGCTTGCTTGATCAGGTGCACGGGGCGCCAGCGGCCCGTGCCGTACCGGTCGTTGATCTCCCACACCATGCGCTCGATCTTGTGGGTCAACTCGTCGTACGCGTCGATGTCCGTCCGGCTCGGCACCGCGACTTGCACGAAGCTGAATCGCTCGCGGAATTCCGGCCAGCGTTCCCAGACGAGATCGAGCGCCTTCAGCTTCTCCGGGATGCCCTTGGAGTAATCCATGCGGTCCACGCCGACGCCGAGCAGCCCGCCTTCCGGTGCATAGCGCCTGCGCAGCCTCGTCAGCAAGCGGTTCGCCTCCGGCCGTGCAGCCGCCTCGCGGTAGGCATCCACATCAATGGAGATGGGACACGCGCGCACGTGGCAGTCGTGGCCGTCCAGCCGCGCGATTCCCCGCTCCCCATCGATCTCTGCGCGCAGTACGCTCTCGGCGCATTGCAGGAAGTTCGCGGCGAACAGCGGCACGTGGAACGCGAGCAGGTCGTTGGCGAGAAGCCCCTGGAGCAGCTGCGCGGCCTGACTGGCGACCCGGAACAGCTCGAGCGGTGGCCAGGGAATGTGCCAGAAGTGCGCGAGGGTCAGTTCCGGACGCCGCGCCCGGACCAGTGCCGGGGCGAGGGCGAGGTGGTAGTCCTGGAACCAGACCGCGGCTTCCACCTGGCCGGCCTCCTCCAGCACGGCCTGCGCGAAGCGCCGGTTGACCGCGCAGTAGCGCTCCCAGTAGCGCGCGCGCACCCGGGTGAGCGCCGGACGGAGGTGGCAGAGCGGCCAGAGGAAC
>JACQPS010000009.1 GCA_016207445.1 Gemmatimonadota bacterium
GAGCAGGGGGACGTGCGATTGAACGACATGATCAATTTCCAGAAGAACATGGCGCTGGCCGGGGCCGCGCTGGTCTTGCTCGCGATCCCGGAGCCCTGGCCGCTCAGCCTGGGCGGGTGAAGCCGCCCGCGCAGGAACTATTCCGCGGCGAGCGTCGGGGCCGGCGTCGCCGCTTCAGCCGGCGCGAGCTCCAGCGCCTCCTCCGGCACGGGCACGCGGAACGGCAGCCGTTCGCTGCGCGTGACCACGAGCGAGGTGAGCAGGTCGCCGGTCACGTTCGGCACCGTGCGCGCCATGTCCAGAATCCGGTCCACGCCGAGCACCAGCGCGATCCCTTCACCGGGCACCCCCACCATCTCCAGCACCAGCACGAGCAGCGGAATCGAGCCGCTGGGCACGCCGGCGGCGCCGATCGCCGTCAGCACCGCCATGATCAGCACGATCACCTGTGAGCCGAGGCTCAGGTCGACGCCGAAGACCTGCGCCAGGAACAGGACCGTGACGCCCTCGAACAGCGCCGTCCCGTTCATGTTCATGGTCGCGCCCAACGGCAGCACGAAGCCCGCCACCTCTCGCGGCACGCCGAACTCGTACTCGGCGGTGCGCAGCGTCGTCGGCAGCGTGGCGTTCGAGCTCGAGGTGGAGAAGGCCGTGACCATGAGCGCGCGGATGCGCCGGAAGAACGTGCGCGCATCTACGCCCGCGAGCGCCCGGGCCAGCGACGGGATGACGCCGAACTGGTGGATCGCCAGCCCCACGAGCACCATGACCACGTACAGGCCGAGCGAGCGCACGACGTCGAAGCCGAAGCGCGCCGTCACGGCGAAGATGAGTCCGGCCACGCCCACCGGCGCCAGCCGCATGGCGAAGCCGATCATCACCCCGACCGCCTTGCCGATCCCCTCCAGCACGCGCAGCACGGGCGCGGCGGCGTCCTTGGGCAGACGGGTGAGTGCCAGGCCGAACACCAGGGCGAAGAAGATCAGGCCGAGCATGTCGCCGCCCGCAGCCGCCTCCAGCGGGTTTCGCGGCACGACGCTCACGATGGTGTTGATCCCAAACCGAGCCGCCGCCGCCTCCCCCACCCTCTGCGCCGCCTCGGGCGCGTAGGTCTGGAGCAGCGCGGAGCGCACTCCGGGGTCCAGGGTTTCTCCCGGCGCGACCAGGTTCACCAGCGTCAGCCCCAGCAGAGCGGCGATCGCCGTCGTGAAGAGGAAGAAGCCGAGCGTCTTCGCCCCGATCCGGCCGACGCGCCGCAGGTCCCCCAGCCCTGCCACCCCCAGCGTCAGGGACGTGAACACCAGCGGCACCACGATCATGAACAGCATGCGCAGGAAGATCTGCCCCACCGGCTGAGCCACGTTCTCGACCGCCCAGCCCAGCGCCGGCGCATCCCGCCAGAGCGTGTTCGAAACCACGCCCGCCGACGCACCCGCCAGCAGGCCGAACAGAATCTTGGTGTGCAACGGAATCCGGCGACGGCCGGCCCCTTGGGACTGCATCAACCACTCTCCCTGCGAATCGCGTCTTACAGCGCCGGAGTCCGAGACGCCGCCGCCGCCTCTTCGGCACGAGCCGCCGCGGCGGAAGGCGCGCGCCGCAGCACGGGCTCCAGCAGGCGCTCCAGCATGCCCAACTGCTGCGACAGCACCTCCCGTCGCAGCCGGTTGAGCGTCCACAGACCGTCCTTGCGACGGTCGATGATCCCCGCCCCCTCCAGAATCGACAGATGATGCGAGATCAATGACGGCGACAGGCCCAGCGCCGCGCCGATGGCCCCGCACGAAAGCTCCGGGTCGGGGCCCGCCAGCAGCTCCACGATGCGAAACCGATTCTCATCGGCTAACGCGGCCAACACGCGCACCACCTCCCGCGCGCTCGCCCCTCGTTCCTGATCCGACACGCACCCTCCGTAAAACATTTCGTGGCACGGTGAAACGGCCCCTTCATACCCGCGCCTCTCCCCCGGGATCCGGCCACTGCGGCCACGGCTCCCGGGCGTACGAACGCCCGCGGGGACTCACCGCCTCCCCACGGGCCGTACAAAGGCCGCTTCGCCCGTCAGCCACACAACCGTAGACGCGCCAAGATGCTGCGGCATCGTCCCAAAGTCAACGCCCCTGCAAACACATGTTTGAAGACGGCACGGCTCTTTCAGGGGACGAGCCGGGGATCGGGGCGGGGGGTATAATACAGGGAGGGTTAGAGCGATGCGGGAGCCGTTGAGATCGCTGGCCGCAGTGGCCGCGGTGGCCGCGACGGTGGCCGTCGTGGGGTGCGAGGGGGGCAACGTCTTTCCCGGGGTGACCGAGCTGCCAGAGCGCGGCGCGGTCCGCGAGGACGTGCTGGGGTTCTGGACCGGAACGGAGGAGATCAGCTCGACGCGTGCACGGGCGTCGCTGCCGCCGGAGAATTTGCGCTTCCCGGTGGCGGTGGAGTTCCGCGACGACCGCCGCTTCACTCTGTGGAGCTACCGCGCGTCGAGCGGGAGCACGGGTTCGCCGGACCGGACGTGTGACGGCGTCTTTCGCACCGAGAGGACCACGCTGGAGTTCTTCCCCGAGGAGGATTGCGGTTCCCTCCCGCTGCACCGCTTCGTGGTGGGCCGGTTCGCGCCGCAGGGCCTGCTGCTGGAGGGCCGGTCGGATTCGGCGGTGCGCGACGGTTCCGGGGAAGAGGCGAGCAATCTGGTAGTGCGGATCCGGGTGGAGCGGGATTAGCGTTGCGCGCGGGATCGGGATCGGGATGGGGATAGGGATCGGGATCGGGCCGGCCCCCCATCCCGATCCCGATCCCGATCCCCAGCGACATCAGTCGCTGCTCCGGAAATCCGGCCGCTGATACAGCCGCTCGCCGTCGAGCAAGCGCTCGACCGCTTCCCGCAGGCGCCGCTCGTCCCGGTGCGTGAAGCGGCCGGCCCGGTAACGGGGCAGGCGGCGGAAATCACGGGCGGCGAGGGCGGGCGCGCGCACGACCGGGCCGCCGGCGTCGATGAGGAGCAGGCCGATCGGGAGCAGGCGCTCGTTGCCGTCGTCGCCGCGGAGCACCACGTAGCGCACCTTCTCGGCGCGGGTGTCGACCAGGAGGTCGTGGATGCGGCCGACCACGACGCCGTCGCCCCCCCGCAGCGCCCAGCCGCGGATGTCGGGCTCGCCCGGCGCCACGCGGTAGCCGGGCAGTTCGCCGAGGGGAGCGATGGGCAGCTCGGCGGGCGGCGCGGCCGGCGCGCGCAGGATCGGGTGTTCACCGGCGTAAAGGCCGGAGTGGTCATAGGCCGGGTGCGCGTAGTAGCGCTCGCCGTAGTAGATGCGGCCGTGGGCCGCCAGCACGGCCTGCTGATAAGCGCTGTCGATGGTCTGGTCGTGCGGCTCGTAGGGCGGGATCTCCTCCAGCTCGCGCCGCACGGCAGCGCGCAGGCGTACCTGCCGCCCGCCCTGCGCCACGCGCACGTGGCCGATCGGTACCAGCACGTGGCGCCCGGCCCCCTCGAGCACCAGGTCCAGGTAGCGGACCAGCCCGGACTCCGCCTCGGCCAGGGAGCCGTAGACCTCCCCGAAGACGACGCCCTCGGCGTCGCAGGCGACGAGTCCCTTCAGATCGGGCACCGGGCGGAGCGCCTCCGGCTCCCCCGGCCCGGGACCGTAGAGCACGTGCATAGCCCTTTCTCCGGCCGCCGGGCGACGCAAGCCACGTTCCTTGACATGCGTCGCGGGCCCGCCGACCTTTGTGGCGGCGCACGCCCATCGACCCGAGGAGAGCGAATGGCGAGAGAGTACATCCTGACGAGCGAGTCGGTCGCGGAAGGACACCCGGACAAGGTGGCCGATCGCATGAGCGACGCCGTGCTGGACCTGTACCTGGCGCGCGACCCGGAGGCGCGGGTCGCGTGCGAGACGCTGGTCACGCAGAATTTCGTCTGTCTCGCGGGCGAGGTGCGCAGCCACGCGGCCGTGACGCACCAGGAGCTGGAAGCCGCGGCCCGCGCCGCCATCCGCGACATCGGCTACGTCGAGCCCGACGGTCGCTTCTCCGCGGATTCCGTCGAGGTGCATATTCGGCTGCACGCTCAGGCGGGTGAGATCGCGCGGGCGGTCGACAAGGGCGACCCGCGCGCACAGGGCGCCGGTGACCAGGGCATGATGTTCGGCTACGCGACCGTGGAGACGCCGGAGCTGATGCCGGCGCCCATCACCTGGGCGCATGCGCTCACGCGTGGCCTCGCCCGCGCTCGCAAGGCCGGCCAGGTACGCTGGCTTCGGCCTGACGCCAAGACGCAGGTCTCGGTTCGCTATCGCGACGGGCAGCCGAGCGAGATCGCCCGCGTGGTCGTATCGACGCAGCACGCGCCCGATGTGAGCCAGAAGGAAATCCGCGGCTTCGTGCTGGACGAGCTCGTCCCGCGCGTACTCCCCGCCGCGTACCTGACGCGCGACTGGCACGACCGTGTGCTGGTGAACCCCTCCGGCTCGTTCGTGGAGGGCGGCCCCGCGGCCGATACGGGACTCACCGGGCGCAAGATCATCGTGGACACCTACGGTGGCGCCGCGCGTCACGGCGGCGGGGCGTTCAGCGGCAAGGACCCATCCAAGGTCGATCGCTCGGGGGCGTACGCCGCGCGCTGGGCCGCCAAGAACGTGGTGGCGGGGGGGCTCGCGCGACGTTGCGAGATCTGCGTCGCCTACGCCATCGGCGTGGCGGAGCCGGTCGCCGTCGGCGTCGACACCTTCGGCACCGGACACGACGACGACGCGGCCATCGAGCGCTGGGTCCGCTCCACCTTCGATCTGCGTCCGCGCGGCATTATCGAGGGGCTGGATCTGCTGCGTCCCATCTACGCGGCGACGGCCGCGTACGGGCACTTCGGCCGCACGCCGGAGGCCGACGGCGCGTTCCCCTGGGAAGCCACCATGGTCGAGGCGTCCATACCGGCGTACGTCTGAGCCTTAGGAGCCCGCGACCGGCACGCGCTTTGCGCTCGTGGCCGGGTTGACGGGTTTTCCGTACCCCCCTGATTCCACCCCGCCGGCCGAGCGCCCGTCCTCGGCCGGCGATCCTTTTGAGCCCGGGCACCGGTATGGCGCGCACCCGCCACAAGCGCGACGCCTCCGCCGGCGTCATCGTGTTCCGCCGTACGGGCGCGGGCTGCACCTTTCTGCTGCTGCGTTCCCGTCTCACCAAGCGGCCCCTCTGGGAGTTTCCCAAGGGTGGCGTCGATCCGGGGGAGACGTTGCTCCAGGCGGCCCTCCGCGAGTTGCGCGAAGAGACGGGTCTCGCCGAAGACGACGTCCGGCTGCTCTCCGAGTTCGAACGCGCCGAGCGCTACCGCTTCAGCGATGTCCAGGGCGAGGAGCGCGTCGTCATCCACAAACGGGTCACGTACTTCCTGGCCGAGGCGCTGCGCGCCGACATCCGCCTCTCCCAGCGCGAGACCGGCGCCTACGCCTGGCTCGACCTCGACGAGGCCCTGCGCCGCCTCCGCTACCCGGAGCGCCGGCGCCTGCTCCAGGCCGCCGCCGCTGCCGCCGGCTGCACGGAAGGCGCGGGACCCGGCAAAAAGTGATGGCCCGAGCCAGCCCCGGGCTGCCCCCATGTGTTTCCAAGGCTGCCGTTAACCAGCTGTTACGACGTCACTTATGCGGTGTCACGATCCGGCAATGCCCCGGGGCACGGAAGTTGATCTGTCCCGGGTTGGCCCGCTCGTGTTTTCCATGCTTCCGGAGCCGATCATGCGGAACGCAGCAGTGGGATTGGTGGCTGCCGTCGCGCTCGCGGCGATGGGAGGCGCGCGTACGACCGGCGGGCTGGACGGGGCCGTCGCGCTCCAGGACCTGCTGGTGGCGAATCGGGCGCTGAACGCGCTCTTCGTGCGAGCCATCGGCGCATCGGATGCGGAGCGGGAGGCGCGGCTGGACCGGCTGGCCGAGTCGAAGCAGCGCCTGTCGTCCCGGCTCGAGGTGCTGCGGGTCCCGGCGGAATACGAAGAGGTGACCGCGTTGGCGCGGCTGTCGGTCGAAGCGGACGTGCGCCTGCTGGAGGCGGAGCGGCGGCGAGCCGCAGCGCGCCTCGAGGCGTCGCGCGCGCAGCGCGAGCTGCTGGCGGCGGTCTCGGGGGCGCGCGGCGTGCCCACCCGCGCGCTCCCGCTCCGGCTCGAGCGCTACCGCGAGCACACCCAGGTCGCCGCCGCGCATACCGCCTGGCTCACGGCGCGGGTGAGGCTGTCCGCAGCCGAGCCCGACCTGTCCCGGTTGCGCGCGCAGAGCCGCGCCCACCATGCGCGCCTGGACCAGCGCGCCTTCCGCCTGGGCCTGTTGCCCTACCGGTCGGGGTCGCCGTTCTGAGTTGACAGTCAACAGTCGACAGTTGACAGTGAAAAGCGCCCGGGGTTTTTCCGGGCGCTTGTGCTGTTGACTGTGAACTGTCAACTGTCAACTGTCAACTGTCACTTCACACCCGACCCCTGGCCCTGGAACTCACCGCTCCGGCCGGGGCTCGCGCCGGGGCGGCCGCACCCGCGGCGCTCCGGGCAACACTTGCTGGCGCACCACGCCTTCCCAGCGGCACGCCGGGCACCAGCGCCGCACCAGCGTCCCCCGCCGCACCATCCGCGAAGCCCAGCGCAGCCAGCGGGCGCACACCGCGAAGGTCTCGCCCCGGCACAGCGGGCAGGTCACGCCCCGCGGCAGCGTCCGGTAGCTCACCAGTGCGCTCAAGGCCAGCGGCAATGCAATCACCAGCACGAGATAGACCCCGATCAGCCAGATCAAGAGCAGCGCCTTTCGTGGCTCCCTTCCCGGGCTCGCGGGGGCAAGAAGCATACCCCGGTACTATCCTTGCAAAGCGGCTGCGCGCGTGTTGCGGGCGTCCGGAATCGTTGGTCGCGCCGCACGTCGCCGGGCTCGCGGCGAAAAACAGAATTTTCGCTTGACAGAGCCTGCGCGAGTTCTCATACTGTCGTGCTCCTGGGGCGGGAGCGCCGGCCGGCGGGGGAGCGCCGCTGTCCGGGAAGGCGCGGCGATCCTGGTCATGCGCCGAGTTGGCAAACCCGATCGGAGGAGAGGTGGCTATGAAGCGCTCGTTGCTGGTGGTCCTGGCAGCATCGTTCGTGGCATTCGCGGCGTGCGAGCGGGAGGAGGCGGCGGAGGAGGAGATGCCCGCGGAGGAAACCGTCCCTGAGGCTGCCCCGGCCCCGGCCCCGGCCCCCATGGATACGATGCCGATGGACACGATGATGAA
>JACQPS010000167.1 GCA_016207445.1 Gemmatimonadota bacterium
ATGGCGAGCGCCGTCCACAGCCCGAAACGGTCCCAGACGCCGCGTTCGCGGTGCAGCGGCTCGAGCGTCTCGGCGTACTCGATCGGCTCCGGCTCCTCGCGCTTGGGACCCAGCCCGGTCGCGACCATGACGATCACGAAGCTCATCGCGCTCACGAAGAGGATGACCCCTCCGATCGCCGACAGGCCGGTCCACTGCTGCCAGGCCTGCGCCGCCGGGTGACCGAAGTAGCTGGCATCGTAGACGCGACGTGGCATGCCCATCAGCCCGGTGGCGTGGTTCACCACGCTGAAGGCCATCATCCCGACGAACCAGAGGTAGGGTTGTACGGTCGCGAGCGACACCAGTCGGAGCGGCTTGCCCGTGAGGCGCGGCACGATCCAGTACCCGGCTCCCATGAAGGTGAGGGCGACCGCCGTTCCCACCGTCAGGTGAAAGTGCCCCTGCACCCACGCCGTGTTGTGGATCATTCCATTCATGCCGTACGCCGCGTTCACCGCGCCGCCGAACCCGCCGACCGCGAAGGTGAGCAGGGCCAATGCGACGGAGGCGAAGAACGGATCGCGCCAGGGCAGCCGGCCGAGCCAGTCGAGCCACCCCTCTGCCCCGCGCATGCGCCCGGCCACCTCGAGCGAGGCCAGCACCGTGAAGGCCGTGAGGAAGCTCGGGAAGAGAATGGCGTACGTGCTGAAGGTGTGCGCCAGCTTCCAGCCGGACGGGATGCCGGGGTCCATGAACTGGTGGTGGAAGCCGACCGGCGTGGAGAAGAGGATGAAGAGCACGAAGACGACGCGCGCCAGCGTATCGCTGAAGAGGCGGCCGCCCGCGATGCGCGGCAGCACGGCGTACCAGAGCGTGTACGCCGGCAGCAGCCAGAAGTAGACGAGCGGGTGGCCGAACCACCAGAAGAGCGTGCGCGCGAGCACGGGATCGACGGTCTGCCGCAACCCGAGCGACCACGGGATCAATAGCAGCAGCATGTCGGCGGCGATCGCGACCGTCGCCAGCAGCCAGACGATAACCGTCGCCAGGATGCCGTGCATGGCGAGTGGGACGGGGACGTCCGGGTGCCCGTTCCGCCACGCGCGGTAGCTCCGGATCATGACCGCGCACCAGCCCCAGGAGCCGACGACCAGCAGCGTGGCGCCGATGTAAAAGAGCGGGTGCGCGCGCAGCGGCGGATAGAAGGTGTAGAGCACGGTGGCCTTGCCGGCCAGAATCGCGGCGGCCGCGAGCAAGGTCCCGAGTGCCGCGGTCGCGAACGAGAGCCAGCCCAGACGCTCGCTCTTCAGCGGCCAGTTCAGCGAGGTGCGGGCGAGCACGTAGCCGAGCCCCATGATGAAGAACGTGGTGAAGACGAGCGCCATGAGCACGCCGTGCGCGGTGACCGAGAGGTAGAAGATTCTGGGAGACCGGAACGGCAGCGCCGCGTTGGCTCGCGACAGCGACTGCATGACGGCCGTGAGCGCGGCCAGGCCGAAGGCGGCGATCGCCACCCAGAAATGCGGCAGCGCCAGCCGTGCCCACGCCGAGCCCGGCGCCGTCTCGGCACCGGCAGTGCGCGCCTCCACGTCGTCGTCCCGGTAGGCCGTGGTCTTCATGGCGCCTCCTCCTCCGTGACGATGAGCTTGCCCGACATGACGTGGTGCCCCAGACCGCAGAACTCGTTGCACACGATCAGGTAGTCGCCCGGCCTTGCGAACTCCGTCGTGAACTGGCTGACGTAACCCGGGACGACCATCGTATTGCCGTTGCTGCCGACGATCGCGAAGCCATGGATGACGTCGGCGCTGGTCAGGCGGAACGTGACGGGTACGTGCGCGGGCACCCGGATCTCCGCCGGCTGGAACGAGAACATCTGCGCGAGCACCACGACCTGGACGCTGCCGTCGGGGCGCGTGCTCACGCCCGGCGTCGCGAAGCGCGCATCGGTGCGCACGAGCTTCGGGTCGATCGTCTCGACGTGGCTCGGCGGGTGGCTCGCAAAGGCGAAGGCGCCGTACGTGATCGAGCCGAGGAACGCGGCGATCATCAGCACGGCCAGGCCCATCCAGATCTTTTCGTAGAGATCGACGTGCATACCGGACCTCACGGATGGATCGCCCCGCGGGGCGAGTAGACGAGGAAGTAGAGCACGAGCCAGCCCAGGGCGAAGACGAGGCCGTAGGCCAGTACGATGGCGAGCGTGCCCCGGGGGTGCCGGCCCAGCTCAGCGGCGCGGTGGTCGGTCATGGAAGCTCTCGCTGGTTCAGGTGGTGGTTCGCAGCCGGGAAAGTCGGCAGCGGGCGACGCCGCCCGGCCACGCGCCGGGCGAAGTATTCCGTCACCGGTTCTGCCTCGCCCGCCTCCACCAGCCGGCGGTAGCGGGCAGGCACGTGCGTGCAGAACGGCTCGGCCTCCAGGTAGTCGCCCGTCAGTGCGTACGCGCGTGCGCGACTTCCGCCGCACACATCCACGTACTCGCACACGCCGCACTTGCCCTTGAGCAGAGAGCGATCGCGCAGCCCGCGAAAGAGCGGCGACTCGCGGTAGACCTGGACGACGTCGTCCGAGCGAACGTTGCCGGCCGAGAGCGGCAGGAAGCCCGACGGGACGATCTCGCCCGTGTGGCTGATGAAGACGAAGCCGTCGCCGTCGTTGACCCCCTTGGCGCGGCCCACGCCGTCGCCCAGCGAGAAGCCCGCGGCGGTCAGTGGCGCCGGCGCCTGCTCGCGCGAGCCGGCCCGGCGCTCGCCCACCTGCCGCTGGAGGAGCACGCGCCGGTACTGCGGCGCGGCCGTGCTCTTGATGTCGAACGGAGCGGTGCGGGCGAGCTCGTACATCTTGTGAAAAACGGCCTCGAACTCCTCCGCGCTGGCCAGATCTTCCGGGCGAGCCCGCCCGGTCGGGACCAGGAAGAAGACCGACCAGAGCACGATGCCGAGGCCCGTCATCAAGTCGCACAGCCGGTCGAAATCCTCCAGGTTGTGGCGCCCGACCGTGGTATTCACCTGCGTGCTCAGCCCGAGCTCACGCGCCGCGTCCAGCATGCGCAGCGTCCAGGCGTACGAGCCGGCCACGCCCCGAAAGGCGTCATGGATTTCCGCCGTCGAGCCATCCAGGCTCACCGCCAGCCGACCCAGGCCCGCATCCCGCAACCGGCGCAACACCTCGGGCGTCATGAGCGGAGTCCCCGAGGGCGTCATGGCCACGCGCAGCCCCAGCCGCGCGCCGTGCGCCACCAGGTCGACCACATCGTCGCGCTTCAGGGGGTCGCCGCCCGTGAGCACGAACAGCGGTTTGCCGAACTGCCGCACCTCGTTCATCAGCCGCATCGCCTCGAGCGTGTTCAGCTCCGCCGGGTCACGGCACGGCACCGCCTCCGCCCGGCAGTGGCGGCACGACAGGTCGCACGCGCGCGTCGTCTCCCAGATGACCAGGAAAGGCGCCGCCGCAAAGTCCACCTCGGCCACGGGGGGACGCGCGTCGTCCGGTTTCACCGTCGCTCTTCGGCTCCGACCCCAGCGTTTGCCATCGGGCACTTGGACCGCCGGGCCAAGGGCACGCTCCGTACCGCCGCGCACCCGCCGGTCGCTGCCGTGCAACGCCCAGTGCTGTAATGTGTTATGCCGTGGTATGCGCCGGCTGACCGCGGCCTCTTGGGACATTCTGTCACGGGCACGCAGCTATTGGGACTTTACGCGTCATGGCAAAATGTCCGGGGCCGGCCGTGCCGGTTGGGCCAACTCCGCTCCAGCTCGACCCTTGATGCCGATCGCCGGACCGCGCAATTTCGCGCACACCACCGGGATGCCGCTCCGGCCGCAAGGCGGAGTGGCGGCGCAGATTGTGCCCATCCAGTCGAGCCACGGCAGGCGATGCCCTTCGACATGAGCCTCATTCAGCGCGGCGCGCGGTTGCGCCGCAGCGCCTTCTTCGCAGCCACGCAGCGTTGGGGCGCGCAGGCGTACACGGTCTACAACCACACGCTCTTCCCGATCTGCTTCGGCGACCTGGAGGAGGAGTACTGGCACCTGATCCATCACGTCACGCTCTGGGACGTGGCCGTGGAACGGCAGGTCGAGATCACGGGCCCGGATGCGTTCACCTTCACCAACCTGCTCACGCCGCGCGACCTCTCGCGCTGTGCCGTGGGCCAGGGCAAGTACGTCGTGATCACCGCCGAGGATGGCGGCGTCATCAACGATCCCGTGCTGCTCAGGCTGGGCGAGAACCACTTCTGGCTGGCGCTCGCCGACAGCGACGTGCTGCTGTGGGCCCGCGGCGTCGCCCTGCACGCGGGGCTGCGGGTCGACATCCGCGAGCCCGACGTCTCCCCGCTGCAGGTGCAGGGACCCAAGGCGAAAGAGGTGGTCGGCGCACTGTTCGGGGAGGATGTGTTGAAGCTGCGCTACTACTGGTTCCTCGAGCGCTCGCTCGATGGCATCCCGGTCGTGGTCACGCGCACCGGCTGGACCGGCGAGGTCGGCTACGAGATCTACCTTCGGGACGGCGCCAAGGGCGACGAGCTGTGGGAGCGCATCATGGAGGCCGGCCGGCCCCACGAGATCCGCCCGGCCGGACCGTCGGACATCCGCCGGATCGAGGCCGGCATCCTGAACTGGGGCGCCGACATGACGCTGGACGACAACGTGTACGAGGCCGGCCTCGACCGGCTCGTCGATGTCGACAAGACCGCGGACTACATCGGCAAAGAGGCCCTGACGCGCATCCGGGCGGAAGGCGTGAAACGGAAGCTGGTCGGGGTCGAGATCGCGGGCGATCGCCTCGAGTTCAACGCCGTGAAATGGCCGGTACTGAGCGACGGGATCGCGATCGGGCGCGTCACCTCGGCGATCTGGTCGCCGCGACTCCGCAAGAACATCGGGTACGCCATGGTGCCGATCACCCACGCCGCGCTCGGTACGCCGCTGCGCGTGCTCGTTCCCGAGGCCGGTGAGCGAGAGGCCAGCGTGGCGGCGAAGCCGTTCCTGGACCCGGAGAAGCGAATCCCGAAAGGGAGGTGAGCATGGAACCGCTCGTCGCAGTCGTCGGCATTCTCGCCGTGTTCGTGGTGCTCGCGTGGGTCATCGCGCAGGTGGATGGCCTGGGCTTCCTCGCGCCCAAATCCACGCACGGCATCCGCGGCTCGGCGGAATCGTTCTGCGTGGGAGATTGCCGCGTAAACGGTCGCTGCCCGCTGACCGGCAGCGCGCAGCGCGCGCCGAGCTGCCCGCTGTGGACGTACGTGGACGCCGACGTGCCGACCGTACTGTACGGCAGCCCGTTCGAGCCGACGCCCGTTTGAGGCGTCACGGCGCAAGGCCGGCGGCGGGCGACACTGGTCGAGGAGACGGGCGGCCATCGCAAGTACATCATCCTGAGCGCGACGACGCCGAAGCCGTGAGCCTGCGCTTGCATCTCGTGCTCCCTGCCGCCACATTGGGCGCACCTTCCCTACTCCGCGAGTCGATGCTGCAGGCCTCACGAACCCCGGACCGACTGGCCCGACTGCTCGAGCTGGGATTCCAGCGCGAGCGCGACGCGGCGGTCACGACCGAAGCCGTCCGCATCGATCGCAGGACACACAAGCTGACAGCGGCGCGGGCCGCCATGGGCACGTGTGTCTCCATCTCGGCGCTGGGCGACTCGCGCGCGCGTGTCGAGGATGCGATCGGCCGTGCGTTCGAGGAGATGGACCGCCTCATCGGCATCTTCTCCCGTTTCGAGCACGCTTCCGCCCTGACCCGGCTCAACGAACAGGGACGCCTGCGCGGCGCGCCGCCCGAGCTGGCGCGGGTGGTGGCGCGCGCGCTGCGCTACCACAGGGTCACGGCCGGCGCCTTCGACATCTCCGTGGCGCCGCTCGTGGACCTGTTCCGTGATCGACTGCGCACCGACGCGGCGGCGCCTCCGGGCGACGCGGAGATCCGCGAGGTCAGGGCGCTGGTCGGGGCGCGTGACATTACCGCCTCCAGGCGAGAGGTGCGCTTCGGCAAAGCCGGCATGCGCGTGACGCTCGACGGCATCGCCAAGGGCTACATCGTGGACCGCATGGCCGCGACGCTCGAGGCGCGGCGGGTCCGCAACTACCTCATCAACGGCGGCGGCGACATCCGCGCCGCGGGCCGGAAGGAAGGCCGCCAGCCCTGGACGGTCGCGGTGCAGGATCCCGGCGTGCCCGGCCGGTTCCGCGATGCCCTGCATCTCACGGACGCCGCCGTGGCGACCTCGGGAAGCTACGAGATCTACTTCGATCGCGACCGCCTCTTCCATCACATCGTGGATGCCAGCACCGGCCGGTCGCCCACTCGCTGTACGAGCGTATCCGTCATCGCGCCGACCACGATCGCCGCGGACGCGCTGGCCACGAGTGTGTTCGTCATGGGCCCGGACCCGGGGCTCGCCTTCGTGGAATCGCTCGCCGGCTGCGAGTGCCTGATCATCGACCGTTGTGGACGCGAGCTCCGCTCGCGGGGCTGGAGAAGCGCCGCCCCGCTCGACCCCGACTCGAGGGAGTGAGCATGCCCGACACACGCACCGCGCTCGCGACGGCGTCGTCGCACGCAACGACATTTCAGACCAGCGCGCTGGTGGCGCTGCGGATGCTCGTTGGCTGGCATTTCCTCTACGAGGGGCTGGCCAAGATGACGAGCCCGTACTGGAGCTCGGCCGGCTACCTGGGCGGATC
>JACQPS010000168.1 GCA_016207445.1 Gemmatimonadota bacterium
CTGCCGCGCTGATCGGGCTCACGGATTCCTCTCTCGCGGACCCGGGGAACTCCGCCCGCTCGTTGGGACGGGGCGCGCGGGCGTCTGCCGGGTCGGCTTCTTGTCCGGCGCTGGCCTGCCGCTTACTCTCCCGCAACGCAAACTCGAGCACACCATCCCGGGGGGCAGGAGCGATGGGAGTCAAGGAAAAGCGGACCGCGCCGGCGACGGCAGCGGCGGCCGATGCCACACACCGGCACATCCAACAGAACGAGCGTTTCGGCGCCCACAACTACCACCCGCTGCCGGTCATTCTGGAGCGCGGTGAGGGGGTGTACGTCTGGGATGTGGAGGGGCGCCGCTACATGGACATGCTGTCGGCGTACTCCGCGCTGAACCAGGGGCACCGCCACCCACGCATCGTGGCGGCCATGAAGGAGCAGCTGGACCGGCTCACGCTCACCTCGCGCGCGTTCCACAACGATCAGCTCGGGCCCTTCGTGGAGGAGCTGTGCGGCCTCGCCGGCTACGAGAAGGTGCTACCCATGAACAGCGGCGCCGAGGCGGTGGAGACGGCGATCAAGGCCGTGCGCAAGTGGGGGTACGATCAAAAAGGCGTGCCGGCGAACCAGGCGGAGATCGTGGTGTGCGAGGGCAACTTCCACGGCCGGACCACGACCATCGTCGGCTTCTCGACGGAGGACCTGTACCGCGAGGGCTTCGGTCCGTTCACGCCGGGCTTCCGGCTCATCCCCTATGGCGATGTCGAGGCGCTCGAGGCCGCCATGAACGACCGCACGGTCGCCTTCCTGGTCGAGCCGATTCAGGGCGAGGCGGGCGTGGTGGTTCCGCCGGACGGCTTCCTGCGCGGCGCCGCCGAGCTGTGCCGGAAGCGGGGCGTGCTGCTGGTGGCCGACGAGATCCAGACGGGCCTGGGGCGTACCGGCAAGCTGTTCGCGAGCCAATGGGACAACGTGAGGCCGGACGTACTGATTGTCGGGAAGGCGCTGGGCGGTGGCTTCTACCCGGTGTCCGCCGCGCTGGCGGACGGTGAGGTCATGGATGTGTTCACACCGGGCTCGCACGGCTCGACCTTCGGCGGCAATCCGCTGGCGGCGGCCGTGGCGCGGGCCTCGCTGCGGGTCATCGTCGAAGAGCGCCTGGCGGAGCACGCGGCCGAGGTCGGGGCCTGGTTCATGGACGAGCTGCGCCGCATCGCGTCGCCGCACGTGGCCCAGGTCCGCGGCCGGGGCCTCCTGATCGGCGTCGTCATCAAGGACGAATCGGGTCGAGCCCGCCCGTTCTGCGAAGCGCTCATGCGCCGCGGGATCCTCGCCAAGGAGACGCACGACCAGGTGGTGCGCTTCGCGCCGCCGCTGGTGGTGACGCGCGCCCAGCTGGAGGAAGTCCTGCCCTCCATTGCGGAGGTGCTGCGGACCGGCGGGTAGGACAGCAGGGGTCAGGGGCCAGGGGTCAGGGGTCAGTGAAGCCGCGCGATCACTGACCCCTTCTCCGCTGGTCCCTGACCCCTGATCCCTGACCCCTGACCCCTGATTGACGCACGGAAGGAGAAAAATGCCGGCAACGTTGACTCACCAGATCCTCGCCGAGCACCTGGTCGGCGGCCGCATGATCCCCGGCGAGGAGATCATGCTGCGCGTGGACCAGGCGCTGCTCCAGGACGCGACGGGAACGATGGCGTGCCTCCAGCTCGAGCAGCTCGGGGGCGCGACGGGCACGGCGGGCGAGACGCCACCGGCCGGATCGGCGCTGGCGGGGACGCTGGGCGAGCTGCGCGCGCTGGGCGTGAGCCGGATCCGCATTCCGTTCGGCGTCGTGTACGTGGACCACAACATCCTGGCGATCGACTTCAAGAACCCGGACGACCACCTCTTCCTCCAGACGTTCTGCGCGAAGTTCGGCCTGCATTACTCGCGGCCGGGCAACGGCATCTGCCACTACATTCAGGTGGAGCGCTTCGCGCGGCCCGGTGAGGTCCTGGTCGGCGCGGACAGCCACACCACCACCGCCGGCGCGCTCTCCATGATCGCGATCGGCGCGGGCGGGCTGGACGTGGCGTGCGCGCTCGCGGGCTATCCGTTCTCCGTGCGCGCGCCGCTCGTGGTGGGCGTGCGCCTGGAGGGCGAACTGCGGCCGTGGGTGCAGGCCAAGGACGTCATTCTGGAGCTGCTCCGGCGGCGCGGCGTGCGCGGCGGACGCGGCTGCATCTTCGAGTTCTGCGGCCCCGGCGTCGCCACGCTCAACGTCACGCAGCGCGCCACCATCTGCAACATGACCGTGGAGACCGGGGCCACGACGGGGATCTTCCCGTCCGACGCGCAGACCCGGAGCTGGCTCGCGTACCAGCAACGCGAGCAGCATTGGCGCGAGCTCGCGGCGGAGCCCGGCGCGCAGTACGACGAGGAAGAGGTGATCGAGCTGGACAAGGTCGAGCCGCTGATCGCGAAGCCGCACAGCCCCGGGAACGTCGTCCCCGTGGCCGAGGTCGGGGGGCTCAGGGTGCGGCAGGTGTGCGTGGGCAGCTCGGTCAACTCGGGGTACGAGGACCTGGCCATCGTCGCGGCCGTGCTCAAAGGCAAGACCATCAACCCGGAGCTCTCGCTCACCGTCTCGCCGGGCTCGCGGCAGGTCTTGGATACGATCATTGCGACAGGCGCATACCGGGACCTGATCGCGGCCGGCGCGCGCATGCTGGAGCCGGCGTGTGGCCCATGCGTGGGCATGGGGCAGGCGCCGCCCTCCGGCGCCATCTCGGTGCGCACGTTCAACCGCAACTTCCCGGGACGCAGTGGGACCGAGAACGATCAGGTCTATCTCTGCAGCCCGGCGACGGCGGCGGCGACCGCGCTCACGGGCGTGATCACGGATCCGCGCGAGCTGGGCGAGCCGCCCGCGCTGCCGCGCCCGCCCGCGGACCCCTTCATCGACGACCGCAACATCCTGGCGCCGCCGCCGGCGGAGGCGGCGGCGCGCATCGAGATCGTGCGCGGGCCGAACATCCAGCCGCCGCCGGAACAGCACGCGCTGCCGGCGTCGCTCTCCGGGCGCGTGCTCATCGTGCTGCCCGACGACGTCAGCACGGGCGATCTCGCGCCGGACGGCGCCATCGTGATGTCGTTCCGCTCGAACGTGGCGGCGATCGCGAGCTTCACGCTGCGCCGCTTCGATCAGCACTTCGCGATGCGCGCGCGCGAGTGGAGCGGCGGCTTCATCGTGGCGGGGCACAATTACGGGCAGGGCTCGAGCCGGGAGCACGCGGCGCTGGCACCCAAGCACCTGGGCGTCCGGGCGATCATCGCGCAGTCCTTCGCGCGCATCAGTCGCCGCAACCTGATCGCGCAGGGCATCCCGCCGCTGAGCTTCGCGAGAGAAGCGGACCTGGTGAAGGCGAAGCAGGGCGACTGGTGGGAGCTGCGCGACCTGCGCGCGGCGCTCGAGCGTGGCGACGAAGAGATCGTGCTGCGCGCGCGCGACAGCGGGGAGGAGTTCCCGTTGCTCGCCCACTTCTCCGAGCGCGAGCGCTCGGTGCTGCTCGCGGGCGGGCTCATCGCCTGGCTGCGCGCCGGCGGCGCCGAGCCGATCAGCATCACGGCGGGCGCGAGCGCCGCGGTCGACCAGGGCTCGCCCTGGACGAGCCCGGTGGAGGAGGAGGAGGTCCGATAGGATCCCGAGCGAAGCGAGCGCAGCGAGCGAAGCCGAGGGATCTTGTTTGAACTTCCGTAACTCGTCGGAGTGGCCGTAGTTCCGGCAAGATCCCTCGACTCCGCGCCGCATTGCGGTGCTTCGCTCGGGATGACATCAGAACAGCTTGATCCTCAACCCCACCCATCCCGTATGCCCCAGGTGCAGCACCTTCTCCTGTGACAGGGTGAAGCAGTCGGGGTCACACCCCTGCTCGCGGCTCACGGCGGTGTAACGTGCGCCCACCAGCCGATACTCGGCGAAGCCCTGCAGGCCGGGCACGAGCGTCCAGTCGCTGCCCAGGAAGGCCTCGCCTCGCAGGGCGAACTCGCGCTCGAGCTCGAAGACGGTGGTGACTTTCGGCTCGAGCCACAGGATGCCGACGCCGCCGCCGGCGTACGGGCGCAGTCGGCTCGCGCGCGGCCACTGGAAGCGCAGTCCGGCGCCCGCGCCCAGGTGCTGGCGCACCTTCGCTGCGTCGGCGTCTGCGCGCGCGTAAAAGAAGAGCCCGCGGCCGCGCCGCACGTCGAGGCCGAGTGCGAGCTGCACGCCGGATTCGGCGTCGCCGGCGTCGCCCTCGAAACCCGGGTCCTGGATGGGCGCAATGCCGCCGAGGCCGACGCCGAAGCTGAGCCACTGGTAGGGCTCGACCTCACGCCGGCGAGCGGTCTGTGCGGCGGCGATGGCCGGCACGAGGGCCAGCAGCGCGAGAGCCAGCAGGGTGACGCGCGCGTGCGGCATTTCGGCTCCGGAAAGCGAAGGGGGCTGGCCTGCCGATCCACTGAGAGGTGTCAGC
>JACQPS010000158.1 GCA_016207445.1 Gemmatimonadota bacterium
GCTCACGTCGCTTCGCAGCCAGCGCCAGAAGTCGGGAGCGTCGATTGCGCCGGGCATGCCGTCCGGGAACGAGAGCGGAAAGGATGACGTATGAGCGGCAACCGGCCTAGCCGCCGGCAATTCCAGGCCTTAGTATACACGACGATACGGTAGAATACGAACCCGAAACCGATCCGAACCCGATCCCGATCCCGATCCCGTCCAACGAATGGCGATCCTGCTTCCCGAGATGGCGCGGCCGCCCGTCACGCTCCTGGCGGAGGACGAGCGCCTGTTCCGCGACACCGTCCGCAGCTTCGCGGAGGAAGTGATCGCGCCGCGCGTGGCCGCCATGGACGAGGCTGGACGGCTCGATCCCGACCTGATCCGCAATCTCTTCGAGCTCGGACTCATGGCGGTCGAGGTCCCGGACAACTATGGCGGCGCCGGGGCCTCTTTTTTTGCCTCGGTGCTCGTGGTCGAGGAGCTGTCGCGGGTGGACCCGAGCGTGGGCGTCTTCGTGGACGTCCAGAATACGCTCATCACCAACTCGATCCTGCGCTACGGCACCGACGCGCAGAAGCAGCGA
Source organism: Gemmatimonadota bacterium (assembly GCA_016207445.1). Lineage (GTDB taxonomy): Bacteria > Gemmatimonadota > Gemmatimonadetes > Longimicrobiales > RSA9 > JACQPS01. The sequence goes on from JACQPS010000158.1 coordinate 569, forward strand.
TTCCTCCCCCGCCTCGCCACGGAGCTGGTGGGCGCGTACGCGCTCTCGGAGGCCGGCTCCGGCTCCGACGCGTTCGCTCTCGCCACGCGCGCCGTGCGCGACGGCGACTGCTGGCACCTGAGCGGGCGGAAGATGTGGATCACCAACGGCGGGGAGGCGGGTCTCTACCTCATCTTCGCCAACGCGAACCCCGCGGCCGATTACAGGGGCATTACCGCGTTCCTGGTGGAGCGCGCTGCACCGGGCTTGCAGGTCGGCAAGCGGGAGGACAAGCTCGGTATCCGCGCTTCGTCGACGGTCGAGCTGATCCTGGACGAGTGCCGGGTGCCCGCCGACGACGTGCTGGGCGAGGTCGGCAAGGGTTACAAGATCGCGATCGAGACGCTGAACGAGGGACGCATCGGCATTGGCGCTCAGATGGTCGGCCTGGCCCAGGGAGCGCTCGACCATACGGTCCGGTACGTGCAGCAACGAGAGCAGTTCGGACACCGCGTCGCGGATTTCCAGGGTGTGCAGTTCCAGATCGCACAGATGCGCACCGAGCTGGAAGCGGCCCGGCTGCTGGTGTACAACGCCGCGCGGCTGAAGGAAGCCGGCCAGCCCTTCCGCATGGAGGCGGCGATGGCCAAGCTGTTCGCCTCGGAGGCCGCCCAGCGCATCAGCTCGCGCTGTCTGGATCTGCACGGCGGCTACGGCTTCACGCGCGAGTATCCGATCGAGAAGTTCTACCGCGACGCGAAGATCGGCACGATCTACGAGGGCACGAGCAACATGCAGCTCCAGACCATTGCCAAGCACATTCTCCGGTAGGCAATCCATGAGCACCGTCACCGCGCCCAAGACGCAGGTCACCGAACGAGAAGCGCGCGCGGTCGCCGAGGCGGCCCGCGAGACCGAATGGACGCACCCGAGCTTCGTGCGCGAGCTGTTCCTCGGTCGGCTCCGGCTGGATCTCATTCACCCGCATCCGCTGCCGGATCCCGAGATCGAGCCGCGCATGCGCGCGTTCCTGGACGAGCTGCAAACCTTTCTCCTCGCCGAGGTCGACGCCGAGCGGATCGAGCGCGAGGACCGCGTCCCGCCCGAGGTGATCGACGGCCTGCGCCGGCTGGGCGCGTTCGGCATCAAGATTCCGCGCGAATACGGCGGACTGGGGCTGAACCAGCGCGGCTACAACCGCTCGATCGCGCTCATCAGCACGCATTGCGCGGCGCTGGGCGTTTGGCTGTCCGCGCACCAGTCGATCGGCGTGCCGCAGCCACTCAAGCTGTTCGGGACGGACGCGCAAAAGAAGAAGTACCTGCCGCGCCTCGCGCGCGGCGAGATCTCCGCGTTCGCGCTCACGGAGCCCGACGTCGGCTCCGATCCGGCGCGCATGGCCGCGACCGCCGATCCCAGCGAAGACGGCAGCGCATACATCCTGAACGGGGAGAAGCTGTGGTGCACGAACGGCCCCGTGGCCGACATCATGGTGGTGATGGCGCGCACGCCCGCGAAGGACGGCGGCGCCCGCCGCGGCATTACCGCCTTCATCGTGGAGGGCGCATGGCCGGGCGTGGAGGTCGTGCACCGCTGCGAGTTCATGGGCTTGCGCGGCATCGAGAACGGCGTGCTCCGCTTCACCAACGTGCGCGTGCCGCGCGAGAACGTCCTCTGGAAGGAGGGGCTCGGCCTCAAGCTCGCGCTCATCACGTTGAACACCGGGCGGCTCACGATCCCCGCGACCGCGGCGGCCGCCGGCAAGTGGTGCCTGCAGGTGGCCCGCCGCTGGAGCAACGAGCGGCAGCAGTGGGGCGGTCCGATCGGGCGTCACGAGGCGGTCGCGCAGAAGCTGGCCAACATGGCGGCGACCACGTTCGCGATGGAGGCGGTCGCGGAGCTGTCGGCCGCGCTCGCGGACGCCGGCCGCTCCGATATCCGCCTGGAGGCGGCGATCGCGAAGATGTTCAACTCGGAGGCGTCCTGGCGCATCGTCGACGAGACCATGCAGATCCGGGGCGGGCGCGGCTACGAAACCGCGGCCTCGCTGGCCGCGCGCGGCGAGGAGCCGATCCCGGTCGAGCGCGCGCTGCGCGACCTGCGCATCAATCAGATCTTCGAGGGCTCGAGCGACATCATGCGCCTCTTCATCGCACGCGAGGCGGTGGACCCGCACCTGCGCTTCGCCGGCGCGCTCATCGATCCCGACGCCGGCGCCGCCGCGCGCGCGAAGGGCGCCGCCGCCCTCGGCGCCCACTTCGCCGCCTGGTATCCCACGCTGCTGGTGGGCTGGGGGCGCTGGCCCCGCTACGCGGAATTCGGGCCGCTCGCGGGCCACCTGCGCTTCGCCGATCGCGCCGCCCGCAAGCTCGGCCGCACGCTCTTCTACGCCATGGCGCGTTACGGGCCCAAGCTCGAGAAGAAGCAGGCCACGCTCTTCCGGCTCGTGGACATCGGCTCCGAGCTCTTCGCCATCGCCGCCGCCTGCGTGCGCGTTCGCATGCTCCAGCAGGGGGACAGCGCCAGCCCGGGCGCCATCACCCTCGCCGACCTCTTCTGCCGCGGCGCGCGCCGGCGAGTCCGCCGCCTGTTCAGCGAGGTATTCCGCAACGACGACGTCGCCGCCTACCGCGTCGCCGGCGAGGTCCTGCGCGGCGATTGCCGCTGGCTCGAGCAGGGAATTGCGCGCATGCCCTGGCTGGCGGAGGGGGAGGATTAAGCGCGCGCTGAGGCCGAGCGGACGCGTTTCGGCGCGGCAGGCGGCAGTTTCACGCGGAGACGCGGAGACGCGGACAACGTCGAGAACCAAAAAACGATAAACTTCTGTTCTCCGCGCCTCCGCGTCTCTGCGTGACACAAGTTGCCCACCCGTGCTCCACGCCGCAAATCAACACCCTTGCCAGCGTTTCTCGCCAGTCATACAATGGATTGACCGCATTCTCCTTTTCCGCGTCACCCCTTTATGGCCCTGATCGCCGCGCTCCTGCCCAACCCGGCCGATCGTGAGTCGTTGCGCGCGGCGGCACCGCCGCACGAGGTGCTGTGGGCCGAGTCGTGGCGCGAGCTGTACCGGTTGGTGCGGCGGCAGCCGGTTTCGGCGGCGGTGGCGGACCTGCACGCGGAGACCCGCAAGGACGGCGTGCTGCGGGTCTTTCGCTTCGCGCAGCGCTTCCCGCTGACGCCGGTCGTGGTGTGGGGGGAAATGGAGGGGCGGGAGCTGTTCCGGCTCGGCAAAGCGGCGGCCTCGGAGGTGATCGTGTCGCGGGATGCAGACGATCGCTTCCTGGTCGCGGAGATCCTGGATTCGGTCCTGCACGATCCACTGGCCGAACTGGTGGACGGCCGGCTCGAGGGGCGTGTGGGCGACGAGGGGCGGACGCTGGTGCACTATGCCGCGGAGCACATCCCGCTGCACGTTCAGGTTCCGGACCTGTCGGCGGCGTACGGCATGTCGGTATCGACGCTGGAGCGGCGCTGCGAGCGCTGGGGCCTGCCGACGCCGGGTCGCCTGCTGCTCTGGCTACGGGTTCTCTACGGATTACGCTGGCTGCTCGAGCCGGGTCGCAGCGTGGAATCCGTGGCGTTCCAGCTCGGCTATTCGTCGGGTGCGGCCTTCCGGCGCGCGATCAAGGCGACGATCGGCGGCCGACCCTCGCCGTTGCGGAACCAGACAGGCCTGGAGCGGGCGCTGGAAAGCTTCCTGACGGAATGCCCGGGCGAGGCGGCCCAGCCCGTTGCCGCCGGAGGATAGGCCCATGGCCAGGTACGACCGGATCGCCCCACTCACCGCGCCCACACGGGCCCGCGCCTTTCCCGCCTGGCTCACGCTGCGCGATCTCGAGGGCCGGGAGCGGGATGTCGAGCTCGGCCGGCGCGCCCGGCTGCGGTTCCTGGCGATCCGTCCGGTCCGGCGGCTGCTGCGCCGCGGCATCGACCGCGTTCCCCTGGATTCGTACGAGCGGCAGATCGAGGGAGTGCGCGAGGAGCTGGGGCACCTGTCGGCGCGCGACCCCGAGCGGGCTCGTCTCGCCGAGTACCTCCATCGCATCCGGCAGCGCACGCCGGCCGCGTTGGCGGCGGCGGCGCTGGAGTTGGGCGAGGTGGCGGAGGCGTCCGGCCACACGCACGCGGCCGAGGAGTACTACCTGACTTCGCTCGAGCTGGCCGAGGCCTACGACCTGCGCGCGGACCGCACGCGCGCGCTACGGCACCTCGGCCGGGTGTACGGAGTGCAGGATCGCTGGCAGGAGAGCGAGAGCCACTTCCGCCGCTCGGCCGAGCTCGCCCAGCAGGCCGGCGATCGCACGCAGTGGGCCCAGGCGATGCACGGCCTGGCCGCGTTGCACCGGCGCCGCGGCGACCCATCGCAGGGCCGGCGCATCCTGGAGGAGACGTTCGAGCGGGGACGGCAGTGGGACGAGCCGACCGTCGTGGCCGCAGCCGCGGCTGGCCTGGTGGTCGCGGAGCTCGAGCTCGGAAATCCGGAGCGTGCGCTCGAGCACGGCTGGACGGCGGTCCGGCTGCTGCCGGATCCGGAGGAGCGCGCGCGTGTGCTGCACGAGGTCGGCGTCGCCCTGACGCGGCTCGGGCTCTACGTTGCGGCCGAGCGCTGCTTCGCGCTGGTCGCGGAGCGCGCCGCAGACGGCGCGCTGCGCCTGCGCGCCAAGGGGCAGCACGCGCTCGTGCCGGCGTGTGCAGGCGACGCCGATGTCTTCCGGGAGCGGCGGCGGCGCGTGCTCCAGGCGGCCGCCGACATGCGGCCCGATGCCGCCGCGCTCGCCGACCTGCACCTGGAGCTCGGCCGGGGCTGTCTCGTCGTGGGCGACGTCGACTTCGCCCGCGATCATCTGCGCGACGCGATCGGCCTGGCTCGCCGCGAGCGACGGGGAGAGGTTCTGCCCAAGGCGGAAGAGCTGCTGACGACGCTCGAGCGCGTGGCCGGGGGCGGCGCGGTTTCCCGCCCCCGCCCCGTCCCGGCCGGCGCCGTCGCCCAGCGCATCGCCGCCGAGATCGAATCGCTGGGCGAAGTGCTGGTGCCGGCGAGCTCCTGAACCCGACACGGCGACGCGGCGACGCGGCGACACGGCGACGCGGCGACGCGGCCGTGGGAACGCGTCTCTCCGGCTCCCTCTTCCTGTTCCTCTTCCTCTTCCTCTTCCTCAGGACAACACATCCCGCTTCCCCTGCTTCACCTCCCGGATCCACAACTGGTAGTCGATGGCCGCGGCCAGCGCCGCCTCGATGCTGCGGACCACGTCCGGCTCGCCCACCTCCTGGCGGGCCCGGGCGACCAACCCTGGCTCGAGCAGGAACGTGAACGGCCTCCGCTCGACCTCCCGCCACGGCCGCCGCCGTCGCGGCGGCGTCCTGCCGTTGCTGCCCATGAGTCCTCCTCCGCGCCGAGTCGCCGGCGCCGCGCGCATGGTGGCGGCGGGGCCGGTGCGCGGCCATGGCGGGAGCGGACATGGCAACCGTCGTCGGCAGCGGCAGTTCCGGGCTTGCGCTCCCGCGGATTTCTTCCATCTTTCGGGAAGCCATGAAGAAAAAGGGGAAACAGCTCATCGTGGTGGGCGACCGGGTACTGATTGCGCCCGAGGAGGGGGAGGAGCGCAGTCGCGTCGGGCTGTATCTGCCGCCGAGCGCCATCGATAATCAGGCGGTGCAGGGCGGCACCGTCGTCGCGAGCGGGCCCGGCACCCCCATCTCCGCGCCCACGGAGCTGGACGACGAGCCGTGGAAGATCACGAGCGGCGAGGCGCGGTACCTTCCGGTCCAGGCACAGTCCGGCGATTACGCGATCTTCTTCCGCCGGGCCGCCGTCGAGATCACGTTCGAAGGCGAGAAGTACCTGGTGGTTCCGCAGGCCGCCATTCTCGTGCTGGTTCGCGGCGACCTGACCAAGCGCGAGGAGTGGTAGCGTGGCTGTGCGTCTCGGCACGCCCGGCGAGCCCGCCGGACCGTTGCCCGGGCGCGTAAGCGTCGGTCCGGCAGGCGGTCGCGCCGTCGAGCGCACCCAGCCAATCCGCGATCCGCTTGACGGCACGGCGGCTGCCGCTTCAAATTGACCGTCCCGTTCTCACCCGCCCCGACAAAAGGACGATGCTGTTTCGCAGGATCCGTGCTGATTCCGCCGACCGGCGCCCAACGCTGATCGAAGAGTTGGAGCGCCTGGCGCGGCGCGCGCGCGCGCTGCCGCTGGCCGCGCCATTCCTGCTGCTCGGCGGACTCGGGCTGGGGAAAGTGACGGCCGGCGTGCTGGCGCTGCCCGAGGACACACCGGTCCGGATCGTGACGGGTGAGGAGGTCCCGCGTATCCGGCTGGAGGCGCTGAGCCGGCGGATGCGCTCGATCCGGGAGAACGGCGACAAGACCTTCGACTACGTGGTGCTGTACCAGGATCACGTCGCGCCCGTTGAGCGCGTGCTGCGGCGCCGCGGCCTGCCCGCGCGCACCGCCCGCCAGGTCGCGTGGCCGCTCGTGGAGCACACCTATCGCCGCGGCCTCAGCCCCGCGACCGTCGTCTCGATCCTGCTGGTGGAGAGTCGCGGCAAGCCGAGCGCGACCAGCCCGGTCGGCGCCCGCGGCCTCATGCAGGTCATGCCGGAGCACGCCGGGCGCTGGCGCGGCTGCCGCGGCAGCCTGTACGACATCGAGGCGAATATCTGCTACGGCACCGCCATCCTCGCCAACAACCTGCGCGTCCTGGGCGACGAGCGGCGCGCGCTCCTCGCCTACAACGGCTGCGTGCGCGGCAAGAACACCCCCAACTGCTGGCACTACCCCGAAATGGTCTGGCGGCTGCGCGCGCAGATCGAGCGCGAGCTGGCCTCGGCGCGCCGGGCACCCGGAGCCGCGGCGGCACCTTAACGAAGTTCACCGCAGAGGCCGTTAGCCCGCCAGCTCCGCCAGCACGGCCGCCGCGGCGTGCGTCCCCTTCTCGAAGCACTCCACGCTCATCCACTCGTCGGGCGCGTGCGCGTTCTCGCCGGGCAGCCCGAACCCCATGAGCAGGACGGGCGCACCCAGCGTTTCCTCGAACTCCGGTACGATCGGGATCGAGCCGCCCTCGCCGGCATACACGGGCGGACGGCCGAAGGCGCGCTCGAGCGCGCGCGCGGCGGCGTCGTAGAGCGGGCCCTGCAACCTGGCCCGCCAGGGGCGGCCGCCATGCAGGACCTTGATGTCCACGCGCACGCCCTCGGGCGTAACCCGCTGCACGTGCTCGCGGAAGACCTTCTGGATGCGGGCCGGATCCTGGTTGGGCACCAGCCGGCAGCTCACCTTGGCCATGGCCTTCGCCGGCAGCACGGTCTTCGAGCCCTCGCCGGTGTAGCCGGAGAGCATCCCGTTCACCTCCACGGTCGGCCGCAGCCAGAGCCGCTCCGGCGTGCTCTGCCCCCGCTCCCCCACGAGCTTCGGTGAGCCCGTCTCACCCAGGAACTTCTTATCATCGAACGGCAGCTCCTTGATGCGCGCGCGGAAATCGGGGGCGGGGTCGACGTCGTCGTAGAAGCCCTTGATGGTGATGCGCCAATCGTCGTCGTGGAACGACCCGACGATGCGCGACAGGGCCGTCGCGGGGTTCAACACGCCGCCGCCGTACGTGCCCGAATGCAGATCGTGCGACGGGCCGAACACCTCGAGCTCGAAGTAGGCGAGCCCGCGCAGCGAGGCTCCGATGGTGGGCACGTCCGGCGCCACCATGGTGGTATCCGAGATCACGACCGCATCCGCCTTCAAGCGGGAGACGCGCTCGCGCACGAACGGCATGAGGTGCTCGCTGCCGACCTCCTCCTCGCCCTCCGCCAGCAGGATCACGTTCACCGGCAGCTTGTGGTTGCTGCGCAAGTGCGCTTCCAGCGCCTTGACGTGCAGGTAGAGCTGCCCCTTGTCATCGACGGATCCGCGGGCGTAGATGCGGCCGTCGCGCACGGTAGGCTCGAAGGGCGGCGTCGTCCACAGCTCGAGCGGCTCGGCCGGCTGCACGTCATAGTGGCCGTAGATCAGGACCGTGGGTGCGCTCTTGGCTGCGCCGCGCCACTCGGCCAGCACGATGGGGTGGCCGGGCGTTTCCTCGACGCTCGTCTCGAGGCCGAGGTCGCGCAGCTTGCCCGCGAGCCAGTCGGCGGCGCGCCGGATCTCCGGCTGGTACTCGCGGCGTGCGCTCACGCTCGGGATGCGCAGGAACTCGAAGAGCTCCGCGCGGAAGCGCGGCAGGTTCTGGTCGATGTAGCCGTGGACATCGCTCATGCTGCCTCCCGTTCAGAAACGCCAGAGATAACTGACCTTGGCGACGCCGCCACGGCGGTCCACCGTGCGGCGGTGCGTCGCGTCCCCATCATGGAGCTCGGTCCAGCCGAGGTAAAACGCGCTGCCCGCGTTGATGATGTACGCGGCCAGAAGCTCAACGGCCAGCTCGTCCTCGCGCTCGTGCAGCGGACCTGCGCTGCGGAAGAAGCGCTCGGTGCCGCGCTGCGCGATCACGCGCAGCCCCAGGCGCCTGGTCAGCTGGTATTCCGCCTTCAGGCGCGGAATGAGCGCGTCCGCGTACAGGCTGGCCTTGCGCGTCTGCTCGGTGCGACGCCACACGCGCGAGGCCTGCAGGCTCAGGCCGATGCGGAGCGGCGGTGTGGGCCGCAGCGTCGTGCTCACACTGGCGGCCTCGACCCACGCCGGCCGCGCGGCCTCGTCCTCCGCCTCGTCGCTGAAAATGACGTCCTCGCCGAGCAGGCCGAAGGCCTCCAGCCCCAGCCAGCGGAGCGCCTGCGACGCCACGAACCCGCCGTAGCGGTCCATGTCATCGAAGGCCTGGTCGTCGAAGAACGTGAATGCGCGGTGATAGCCCATGGTGACCTGAGTCGCGCCCGCGAGCTGCAGCCAGAGACTCGGCTCGTACAGCTCGTCCACCAGGCGACCCGCATCGAGCATCTCGCCGCCGGCCGCGTGTTCGTAGATCCGCTCGTACCGGAGCTGCGGCCGGACGCGCTGCAGGAATCCCGCACCCTGCCAGATGTAGCTCCAGGCGCCGGTCAGAAGAACCTGGTCCGGTCGGGGCACGAACCCGAGCGGCGCGCGGAAGCCCGGCGTGACATCGACGAGCGCGAGCCCGCCTGCCCAGTGGCGGCTCTGCCAGTCGAGCTGCAAGTGGAGCGCGGCGCCCGCGCCGGGTCGCTCGGCCGACTCGTCATCCTCGGCGTCGTCGTCTTCCAGGATGTCGGAGCGAGCGGCTGCGCCGATCACGCGCAGTACCGCGTTCTGGCCGAAGCGCAGGCGGGCGTCGACCGCACCGAGCGCGTCCGCATCACCCTGGAACCTGCGGGCCGTCACGAGGCCGCCGACGTAGCCATCCTGGAGCACGTCCAGCCGTGCGCGGGCGATCGCGACCTGGCTCTCACCCGCCGCCCCATCGAAGCTGGCGGGCGCGGTGTCGCGCATGGCCAGAAGGCCGAGGCCGAGCGGCCCCTGCTTTCCACTCAGCTTCAGGCCGAAATCGGGATCGAGAATCCTGCGCGAGTGGACCAGGTTGAGGGGCGGGAGCAGGAACCCCTGCCCGCCGGGCGGCTCCGCGGCGATGGCGAAGACCTCGCCGCCCTCGAGGAAGAAGGGGCGCTTCTCCGGGAAGAACAGGGCAAACCGGTTGTTGATCTCGAGCTGGCCGGCGTCGCTCTCGACCTGCGAGAAGTCGGGATGGATCGTCCCATCGAGGGTCAGGTTCGCCCCCAGGCCGTACTTGAGGTTCACGCCCGGATCGACGCGGCCCGCGAACGCGCCGAGCGGCTGCCCGATTTCCTCGCGCTCCGCCTCGCCGCGCACCAGCAAGGTCGGGTTGATCTCTAGGTTGCGACCCGGCAGCACGCCCTCGAGCTCGATTTCGACCAGCTGGCACAGCTCGCAGCCGAGATCACGGTCGTAGGGCCATGCCTGATCGACCGCGCCCGACCGCCCGTACGTGCGGGAGATGCGGAACCCCCAGACCTGCACCGCGCTCGGACGGAACCGGAGCGACCGGAACGGGAACCGGACCTCGATCGCATAGCCGCTCCGGTCGGGGCGAACCTGCCCGGCGGTCTCGAACACGGCGTCCCACTCGCGGAAGCCGCCCTCGAGCAGCATGCCGTCGCCCTGGATCCCGATCGGGTTCACGGCGAAGCCGAAGGCGCGGCGCCGGTCGTTGAACGTGTCCAGCATGACGCCGATCCAGTCCTGCCCCTGCTCGACGACGACGTCCCGCGCGTGCAGGACGTAGCGCACCGCGCCGGGTTCGTCCTCCGCGTGAACCGCGATGTACAGCGCCTCCCCGTCGTGCAGCAGATAGCCGATGGTTCGCCCGACCGGGGTCACGTTGTCCCCGGGCTGCGTCTGCACCCAACCCTCCAGGCGTGCCGCGCGGCGCCAGGCGGCGTCGTCCAGCACACCGTCGATGCGTGGCGGCGCGTCCACGCGCGGCACGTGGATGCGTGGCGGGGGCGGGCCAGCGATGGCGGTGAGCAGCAGGAGATTCGACAGCAAGTCCGGTCTACTTCTTCTTCGGCTCCTCCCCGACGAGCTCCTTCAGCAGCGCATCGGCGCGGTAGACGTTGCGCAACGCTTCCGTGATGCCGGCCGCGTGCACGCCGACGGCGCGCGCGGCCTCCGTCGAGAAGAGGAACTCGTTCGGCAGTCCCTCGATGTTGCTATCGAACGCGACGCCGATGACGCGCGCCTCGCGGTCGATCAACGGGCTGCCGCTGTTGCCGCCGGTGATATCGTTCGTGGTCACGAAGTTGAGCGGCGTGGTCAGCGCGACCGCGCTCCTCCGTTCGGCGAACGAGCGAGGCAGCGTCCACGGCATCTCGTTGTTGAATTCCGCGGAGCGCGCGTACATGCCGTGGAACGTGGTCACGGGTGGCGCGAAGGTGCCGTTGTACGGGTAGCGGCGGACCACACCGTCCGAGATGCGCAGCGTAAAGGTCGCGTCCGGCGGGAGCTGCGTGCCGAAGACGGCGAAGAGGGCCTGCGCGAGGCGCTCATCCTGCACGCTCTGGCGCGCTTCCAGGTCGTTCAGGCGGCGCTCGGCCTCGCGGAACGCGCCGTCCATGACGCGCGCGAGTCGGACCAGTAGGTCGCTCGCGGTATCGAGCGCCGCCGGACCGGCCCGCATGAGCGCGCGGCGGCTGTCGACCTCGTCGACGCGGGTCTCCGTGACGAGCCGGTGCGCCGCGTCGGCGGCCGACTCGCCCGCATGGAAGGCCTCACGCACCATGGGCGCGTCGGGCGGCAGGAACTCGCGCGCCAGCTGGAGCTGCGCCTCCAGGAGCAGCGCGCTGAAGTCGGGGTTCACCCGGGTGGGACCGTTCAGCGTCTGCTCGATCTGCTGGAGGTTCTCGCCGCGGTAGCGTTCGAGCCGTTCCGCCTCGGGCTTCGCCGTCTCGCGGATGTAGCGAACGAGCATGCCGGCCAGGGTGAGGTGCGGCGCGGCCAGCCGGAAGTTGAAGTCGTTCAGGTTGCGGTGCGCGGCGACCTGTAGCTTCTCCGCCTGGATCTCGGCCATGCGATCCCAGGCGTCGGCGTACTGCGCGCGCCGCGCGGCGTCGGCCTCGACCTTCTGCCGGAATTCCCGCTCCCAGCGGATCTTGCGGCCCAGCAGCAGCGTGTCGCGCAGGCCGCCGAGCTGACCACGGTAGGCCTTGAGCGCGTTCTCGACACTGAACAGCCGATCGCGCACCTGCTTCTCGGCCTCCGGCCCCTGCTGCGCGATCCGCTTCAGGATTCCGACCTCGAGCTCGAGCAAGCGAACGGTGTAGGGGTGGCGGAGGCGCAGCTCGTACATGAGCTGCGAGACGGTGACGAGCCGGCTGGTGCCACCGGGGTTGCCGGTGATGAAGACGAGCTCGTTCTCGTCCGCGCCGCTCGCGTCCCACTGGAAGTAGTGTGGCGTGCGCGCGGGCGTGCCATCCGCGTCGTAGGCGCGCACAAAGGAAACGTCCAGGTCGTAGCGCGGATAGGTGAAGTTGTCCGGGTCGCCGCCGAAGAAGCCGGCCTGAAGCTCGGGCGCGAAGACGAGCTTCACCGGCTCGTAGCGCTGGTACTTGTAGAGCTTGAACTGGCCGCCGTGGAAGAGCGAGACCACCTGGCAGCTCAGCCCGCTCGCCGCCTCGCATGCCTGCTGGATCTCGGCCTGTTCCGCCTGCTGCGCCTCTGCGATCTGCGTGGCGGAGGCGGCGCTCGGCGCGGCGCCCTGTACGCGCTGGCTCACATCCTGGATCTCGACGAGCTGATCGAGGAACAACCCGGGACAGAGCAGCTCCTCCTTGCGCGTGGGCGCGTAGAAGCCCTCCACCACGTAGTCGCGCGCGCTCGAGTTCGCCTCGATGCATTCGCGAGCGCAGTGGTGGTTCGTCATCACCAGGCCGGCCGATGAAACGAAAGATGCCGAGCAGCTGTCGCCGTAGCGCACGGATGAGAGGCGAACGTGCTCGAGCCACTCCGCCGTGGGGCGGAAGCCGTAGCGCGATTGCCAGTAGTCGAGCGGTGGGTTCTCGAACGTCCACATCGTGCCCAGCTCGGTGCCCGTGAGTGTGACGCGCTCCGAGGCGCGCACCGCTTCGGCCGGCGGCTGGACGGAAGCGGCCGGCTCGGCCGCGGCGGGTGCGGGCGCCGCCGGTTCGGTGGCCGCCGTGCCGCGCGATGCGCAGGCGGCGGCGCTCAAGAAGGCGACCGGGATCGCCCAGCGCAGTAATCCAGGGGACCTCATACGCGGCTCCATTCTCGAGTCGTTCGCAAGGCGGCGCTAAGCTACAGTCCCGCCGCTTCGCCGTCGAGGCGACGCGGCTCAGCGCCCGGCTCCGCCCTCGGGTCGCGCCAGGCGAGCAGGCGCCCGTACGCAGGCGGCAGCGCGGCTGCTTCGACGCTCGGCCCGGGGGCGTTCGCGGGTAGCCCGCCAAGGGTGTGCCAGAAGAGGTGGACCGCGCCCGGCCGCGCCGCGATGGCCGCCAGCAGCGCCGCGGCCGCCTTGGCGGTGTAGGTCGCGTCCAGCTCGAGACCGGCGCGCGCGAACAGCGCGGCCGTTTCGTGCCCCTCCTCCGTTTCACGGCCATAGCCGCGGCCGACGTGCCCGTGAATCAGCTCGACCCGGCGCAGCGCCTCGGCGGGCGCCGGCGCCGGGACTCCGGCGCGCCGCAGCAGCCGGCAGGTCGATTCGACCAGACGCGCGAGCGCGGTCTCGTTCGTCACCAGGCGGCTGGTGATGCGCACCGCGGCCACCCGTGTTTCGAGCCCCGCCAGCGCGCAGCCGACCGCCAAGCCGGCGGCAGTGCCGAGCGTGCCAGCCGCCACATAAATGACAGCGGGCCTGGGCGCCTGCCCATTTGCGATCTGGTCCGCCAGCTCGAGCGCGGCGCTGACGTAGCCGAGGCTGCCCAGCGCGTTCGACCCGCCCGGCGGGATCGCGTAAGGCCGCTCGCGGAAATGGGCGGCCCGCTCGGCCCAGAGCAGCGCGGGCACGAGCTCCATCCGGGGCACGTAGCGCACTTCGGCCCCGTACCGGTAGTCGAGCAGCAGAACTCGCCGCACGTGCTCCGTCACGACCTGCGGGAACAGCAGGAGCGTGACACGGAAGCCGAGCAGGCCGCCGTAAATCGCGGTCGCGAGTCCATGGTGCGATCCGGCGGCGCCCGCCGTGAGGAGGCGACCGCGTTCGCGTCCGCGCGCGTCCGCCAGCAGAAACTCCAGCTTTCGTACCTTGTTGCCGCCGTAGGGCTGCGCGCTCAGATCGTCGCGCTTCACCCAGAGGTCCGCCCCGCTACGCGCGCCGATGAGCGGGGGTAGCGGCTCGACCGGTGTAGGGAAAGAGCCGAGGGGCAGCCAGGGGATGCCGTGCGCCGCGCCGGGATAGCGACGGAACAGTGTGGGCGCGCGCATCAACTACTGCCGCTCGTCCACACTGTAATCCGCGGTCGCGGCCGCCACCGCCATGGTCGTGACCTGCGGCGGCACGCCCACGGAGGTGGGAAAGACCGACGTATCGCACACGAAGATGCCACGCTCGCCCCAGAGTGCGCCGTGCGGATCCACGGCGCTCTTGTGCCGCCGTGCCCCGAGCGGGCAGGTGCCCTGGGGGTGCACGGAGCTGAGCGAGAGCCGATGCGGCGCCGCCCGCGCCTGCGCGAGCGCCGAATCCAGCTCGGCCTCGGTGCGCACGGGCGGAGCATCGGCGTAGGGCAGGTGCACGCGCTGCGCGCCCGCCGCCAGGTACAGGCGGGCGAGCGCGTGCACGCCGCGCCGCAGCTCCTCCCGATCTTCACGCCCCGGCCAGTAGCGCGCGATCGGACGGCCGTCGCGCGCCACGTCCACTCGCCCGGCCGTTTCGTCGTGCACCAGCACCGCGGCCGAGGCGAACCGGGGGTACTCGCGCATGAGCGCGCGGTGCGGTGCGCCGATTCCCGGCACGAGCGCGGCGGTCATCCCGGGCCACGCCGCGGCCGCGATGATGAGGAAGCCGCCGCGGCCGTCGCTTCGTTCCAGGAACTGGGCGAACTCTTCCACCAGCACCGCCTGCGGCAATCCACGCCACGCCTCCACGTTGCGCGTGAACACCGCGGCCACGACCGCCGAGGGGTGGAGTCGCAGCCCGTGGCCGACGCGGCCGTTGCCCAGGCCGCTCCGACGGAGCAGTGCGGGCGTGTCGAGCGCGCCGGCCGCGACGAGTACGAGCGGCGCCTCGATCGTGGCGCGTTGGCCGGTCGGCTGGCCGTTGCCGTCCATCAGCTCGCAGACGACGCGGCGGGCGCCCGCACGCCCCTCGATGCGCAGCGCACGCGCGTCTGCGAGGATGCGGGCACCGGCCGCGACCGCGCGCGGCAAGAACGTGAGCGCCGCGTTGTGCTTGCGGTTGTACGCGCACCCGAGCATGCAGTAGCCGCAGCCGCAGCATTCGCTGCGGTTGTGCAGCGCGATGCGGTGCTGCCACCCCAGTGCCTGCGCACCCCGGCGCAACGCCTCGTTGCTCGGGTTCACGCGCTCGGGCGGGATGGGCACGGCGTGCAGCGCATCCATGGCCTCGGCCAGGTAGCGGTCGAGCACCATGCCCTCGAGCGGAAAGCCGTGCTCGCTGCGCCAGCGTCCGGCGATCCCCGGAGGCGTCGGGCAGACGAGACCGGTGTTGTGCAGCGTCGAGCCGCCGAGTCCCGCGCCCTGCAGAATCGCGATCGCCTTGTCGGAGGTCGCGCGCAGCCCGGCGCCCTGGAAGAGCCGCGGCAGCATATCCAGCTCGCGCTGCGTGAAATCGGCGGCCGTGAAGTGACCGCCGGCCTCCACGGCGACCACGTCGATGCCGCGCTCCGCCAGCCGCGCGAGGGCGGCCGCACCGCCCGCGCCTGTGCCGATGACACACGCCTGCGCGCGCAGCCGCAGGTCCGAGCGCAGCTCTCGCCCGCGCACCACGCCGGCGGCCAGGTCGGGCGCCGCCAGCACCGCGACGTCGACGCGGCCGAGCCAGGGCCCATCGTAGCCGACCTCCCCCCACGCCGCATCGCGGCCGTAATAGGCCAGCGCGGCGAGTGCCTTGAGCGAAGCGAGACCCTGACGCCGCAGTGCGAGCCGGCTCCGCTCCCAGCCGCGCAGGTAGCGCTCGCGCCGGTCGCGGCTCTGGCGGGTGAGGCGGCGGCCGGTCCGGAGCGGCGCGCCATACTCGAGCATGCGCAGGAGCAGACCGAGCAGCGCGCGGTCGGCGGCGGGCAGGCCGCGGATGAACGGGAGCGCCGCGTCGACGACGTCGTCCCCCACGGGCTCGCCGATAATCGCCTCCGCGGCGGCCGCGAAGATGCGGCGTTCCGCGCCGCTCAGATCGGGGCTCATGAGGCCGGGGAAATTAGTGTGGTCGGGTGGGGCTCGACAGCCTGCGTGCGCGCCCCGCGGCGCCCGCGCGCCCGGCCGTCCGCACCTTGCGCGGACGGCAATTACGGCGACCGCGCGGAGGGGAGCAACGTCAGGAGCGCAGGGGCGGCGCCGCTGGCCTGGCCGCGCCGTTCCCCTCCTCCTGCACCCTGAGCACGGTCAGGCACCAGACGTGTGCGGCGCGCGAGACCAGGTCCTCATCGCTTTCGCCCTCGAACGTGGTCTCGATCGGCTGGTCGAAGGGCGTGGTCAGCCGCTGGCCGCTCGCGGGGTCGGTCTCTATGATACGATCCAGCACCGCGGACATGACCACCCCGGCGCGCCCGTTCTGGAGCGACGCGTTCTGGTTGCCGGTGATCCGCCACGGCGCCTCGACGATGTAGCCGTTGGAGAAGTGGATGGCGGTGGTCAGGTCCTGATCCTCGAGGGTTGCGCGGCAGGTCGGGGATTCGTCTCCCGCCTGGGCGCGCAGGCCGGCCGGCACCAGGAGCGCGAGCAACGCGACGGCTTGGACGACGGACCTCATGACGACCTCCCGGGTCTGGGCCCCGAACGGATCCGCGGCGCGGACCCGTGCGCTGCGATTCTCCATACCGGAACCGGCCCATCTCGCCGCCCCGGCACAGCTTAGAACAGCAAGATTGGGTCCCAGCCAGGAGCCTGGAATGAGCGCGAATCGACGCCACTTTCTCGCCGGCATCGCCGCCTTCGCCGCGGCCGCCGTCACCGTCCCCGACCGCCTGCTCGCGCGAGTTCGCGGCGTCGCGCCCGGGCGTCCGGCGCATGCGCGCCGCTATCTGACCGCGGACGGCATGCCCGCACCGCCCGAGGGCCCGCTGCCGCTGGAATTCTGGCGCGAGCTGCGGACCGAGTTCCTGATCCCGCCGGAAGAGGCGTTCTTCAACACGGGCACGCTGGGCTCCTCGCCCCGCGTCGTGCTGGACGCCGTCGTCCAGCACATGACGCACGTGGACCGGGACATCGCGCACTGGGACTACAAGGAGGGGCACGAGAACTTCTTCACCGGCTACTATCCCGAGCTCTGGCTCCGCGAGAAGCTCGCGCAGCTCGTGCGCGCGAGTGCCGACGAGATCGCGCTCACGCAGAACGCCACCTTCGGCATGAACTTCGTCGCGAACGGGCTGGACCTGGGGCTGGGCGACGAGGTGCTGGTCATGGAGGGCGCGCACCCCGGCGGCCGCTGCGGCTGGGAGCTGCGCGACAAGCGCTACGGCGCGCACGTGCGGACCGTGAAGCCCCGGGTCCCGCCCGCGAGCCCCGACGAGCTCGTCACGCTCTACGAGGAGGCGACGACGCCGCAGACCCGCGTCTGGGCGATCCCCCACCTCACCAGCGGGACCGCGATCCGCTTCCCCGTCCAGGAGCTGTGCCGCCGCGCGCGCGAGCGCGGCATCTTCTCCGTCGTGGACGGGGCCCAGACGTGCGGCCACCTGGCCATCGACGTCAAGACCATGGGCTGCGATGCCTACTTCACCTCCCCGCACAAGTGGCTGCTCGCGCCGAAGGGAACGGGCTTCCTCTACGTTCGGCGGGATGCGCTGCCCCGGGTCTGGACGACCCTCGCCAGTGACAGCTGGGACAACCACAAGGACGGGGCGTACCGGCTGATGCAGTACGGGACGGGCAACCTGTCGCTGCTGCGCGGGCTCGAGCAGGCGGTCGACTTCCATAGCGCGATCGGCTCCCGGCGCGTCGAGGAGCGCATCGTCGCCCTCGCGGATCGACTGCGCGCGGGGCTGCGCCAGCTTCCCGGTGTGTTCATCCGCTCACCCGAGCATCCGGCGCTGCGCTCGGCGACCACCGTCTGGGGCATCCGCGGCATGACGGGGCCGCAGCTCCAGGACGCGCTGTGGGAACGATCGAAGGTGCGGGTGCGCTCGATGGGGGACGAGCAAGGCGTGCGCCAGTGCTGCCACATCTACAACCTCGAGCAGGAAGTCGACCGCACGCTCGAGACGGTGCGCAAACTTGTCGCGGTCTGAAACGTCGTCAACGGACGCGCGCGCGTACGGCCTGCGCGCGCTGCTCGGCGGCAACGTCCTCTGGCTGAGCGTCATCTCGCTGCTGAACGATACGGCCAGCGAGATGATCTACCCGCTGCTGCCGTTCTTCCTGGTCTCGATCCTCGGGGCGGGGCCGGCCTTCCTCGGGCTGGTCGAAGGCATCGCGGAGACGACGGCCAGCCTGGTCAAGCTGGCCGGCGGCTGGCTGTCCGACCGGCTGCGCCGACGCAAGGCGCTGGTCGGTTGGGGGTACGGCCTGGCGGCGGCTGCGCGGCCGTTCATCGCGCTCGCGGGCTCGCCCTGGCACGTGCTCGGGCTCCGCTTCGCCGACCGCGTCGGCAAGGGGGTGCGCTCCGCCCCGCGCGATGCGCTGCTCGCCGAGTCGGTGCCCGCCAACCGGCGCGGCACGGCGTTCGGCCTGAACCGCGCGGCCGATCACGCCGGCGCCGTGCTGGGGCCGCTCGTCGCCTCCGGTTTGCTGCTGCTCCTGCCTGGACGCCTGCGCCTGGTCTTCGCGCTCGCGGCGATCCCGGGCATCATTGCCGTGCTGCTGCTGCTCTGGCGAGTGCGCGAGGTCTTCTCCGAGCAAGGTCGAGCGGTGCCGCCGCGGGATGCGACGCCGGCACCGCCCGCGCCGCCCACCCCCGACGCCGCCCCGGGCGTACCCGTGCCGCCGGGACTGCCCGCGTGGGCCGAGCTGGATCCCGCCTTTCGCCGCTACCTGCTCGTGGTCGTGCTGTTCACGCTCGGCAACTCGTCGGATGCGTTCCTGCTGCTGCGCGCGCAGCAGCTCGGCATCTCGCTGGCCGTGATCCCTCTGCTCTGGGGCTTCTTCCACGTGAGCAAGATGCTCTGGAGCGTACCGGGAGGGATGCTCGCCGACCGGTTCGGCTCAGCCCGCGCCATCATCGCCGGCTGGCTCATCTACGCCCTGGTCTATGCCGGCTTCGCGGTCGCCGGCGTGGCCTGGCACGGCTGGGCCCTGCTGGCGCTGTACGGGCTGTTCTTCGGCTTGACCGAGGCGCCCGAGAAGGCACTCGTGGCCGCGCTCGCCCGTCCGGACCGGCGCGGCCTCGCGTTCGGCGCATTTCATTTTGCCGTGGGCGTGGCCGCGCTGCCGGCCAGCCTGCTGTTCGGCTTCCTCTGGAGCCGGCTCGGCGCCGAGACCGCGTTCCTGGTCGGGGCGGCGTTCGCGCTGATCTCGGCGCTGCTGCTGCCGATCGCGCTCCGGCGCGCTTAGCTGCCATGCTCGCCGACGCGTTCGTCGTCGTACTCTACCGCACGCAGGACCTGGTCAACATCGCGGGCGCGATCCGCGCGATGATGAACATGGGGCTGCGCCGGCTGCGCCTCGTCAGTCCCGCCGAGTTCGACGACTGGCGCATCAAAGGCATCGCGCACGGCGCCGAGAGCGTGCTCGCGCGGACCGAGCTCTTCGATTCGCTGCCGGACGCGCTCGCCGACGCCGTGCACGTCGTGGGCACGACCGCGCGCCGGCGCACCGCGGCCTACGTCTGGCAGCACCCGCGTGAGGCCGCGCCCGCGCTGCTCGAGCTGGCCGCCGCCGGGCGGGGGCCCGTCGCATTGCTCTTCGGGCCCGAGGATGTCGGCCTCACCAACGACGAGCTCGACCGCTGCGACCGGGTCCTGACCGTGCCGGCCGACCCCCGCCACTCCTCGCTCAACCTCGCGCAGGCCGTACTGATCATCGGGTACGAGCTCTGGCTCGCGGCGGGCGCACCGGAAAAGCCGCTGCCGCGCCCGCGGCGCACCGCGCCGCCCGCCACCAGCGAGGAGCTCGGGCTCCTGTTTCAGGACGTGGAGGCCACGCTCGAGACGGTCGACTTCTTCAAGGCGAGAAACCAGGCGGCGGTGCTGCGCACGCTGCGCGCGCTCGCCCGGCGGGCTCGCCTGGACTCGAGGGAAAGCAAGCTGCTGCGCGCGATCGCGATCGAGGTCCGGAAGTTTCTGCGACGGCGGGAGGTGAAGTAGCACCCCTGGCGCCCCCGCACGCCCGCGCGCATACTCCGATCGGTGAACGCGATTCGGGCCACCCGCGTGGCAGCGGAAGCCTCGCCGGGTCTGACGGGGCTGGTGGCCTGGTTCGTCCTCGCTTTTTCGCACGCGGCCAGCCCACCGCTCGTTCCGGCACAAGGCGGACCGGCCGACTCGGCCGCCGCTCCGCGGCCGCCGCGCATCACGATGGTCGCCGTCGGCGACATCAACCTGGCCCGCCGCCTGGGCGAGCGCATGCACGCGGCCAACGATTACTCGCTGCCGTTCCGCTCCATCGCGCCCGTGCTCGCCGATGCCGACATCGCGTTTGGCAACCTCGAGGCGGCGCTCTGCCCGCGGCCGCCGTATCCGCTCACCGGCTTCTCGCTGCGGGCGCGGCCGCGCGCGGTCGAGGCGCTGGTCGGCGCCGGCCTCGACGTGGTCTCGGTTGCGAACAATCACTTCGGCGACTGCGGCGCGGAAGGGATCCGGTTCGGCGTGGAGCGGCTGCGCGCCCGCGGCGTGCGGACCGCCGGTGCCGGCCTCGACTTCGACGAAGCGCACGCCGCCGCCATCATCGAGCGCCAGGGCGTGCGTTTCGCGTTTCTCGCTTACTCCTATGCCGCGCGCGGTGACGTGCCGCGTACGCACGGGGCGGTGATCGCCGGACTGGACACGGCGCAGCTTCGGCGCGACGTCGCCGCCGCGCGCGCGGCGGCGGATGTGGTGCTCGTTTCCGTGCACGATGGCATCGAGTACGCCCGGCAGCCCACGGCCGCCACCCAGCGTTTCGCCCGCGCCGCCATCGACGCCGGAGCGCTGGTCGTGCTCGGCCATCACCCGCATGTGCCGCAACCCGTCGAGAGCTACAACGACGGCTGGATCTTCTACTCGCTCGGCAACTTCGTCTTCGAGCAGTTCGATCCGGGCACGCGCACGGGCCTCATGGCTCGGCTGACGTTCCTGGGGGCGAAGCTGGAGAAGGCGGAGGCGGTGCCGATCGTGATCGAGACGTTCGCGCGGCCGAGACTGGCCGCGTCGGAAGACGGCTCCCGGTGACCCCGCCGATCGTGCAACACTGCTGCCGACCGCTGCTGGCGCTGCTGGCGCTCGCGCTCGACCCGGGAGAGCTGGCGGCCCAGGCCGCGGCCCGATGCGCGATCCCCGACGGCCATTGTCCGCTCCCGGGCTTGTGGACCTTCCGGGGAGGCCCACGGCGGGACGGTAGCGGGCCCGCGCAGATCCCGGATGCGCCCCGCATCGTCTGGCGGTATCCGGAAAGAGGATCGCTGTGCAAGCGTTCGCGCGACCTCAAGGGTGACCGACTCTGGTGCGGCACCGGCTGGACGGGGCAGCCGACGGTCGTGGAACGGCCGGACCGCCGGCTCGAGGTGCGGATCGGCGCATATGACGGAGCCTACCACTTCCTGGACGGCGAGACCGGTCGGCCGCTGCGCCGGCGGTTCCGCACGGGTGACCTGGCGAAAGGGAGTGCGACGAGCGACCCCGACGGATACCCGCTCCTCTACGGCGGCTCGCGCGACGGCAAGCTGCGCGTCTTCGCGCTCGAGGGCGATTCCGTGCGCGTGCTCTGGTCGCTCGACGCACGCACCAGCGTGCCGTACAGGCTCTGGAACGACGACTGGGACGGCGCGCCGCTCGTCGTCGATGACCACCTGATCCTCGGCGGCGAAAATTCCTGGTTCTACGTCATCCGTCTCGAGCGCGGGTTCGACGACGCCGGCCGGGTGCGGGTCTCGCCGCGCATCGTCTTCCGTGCTCCCGGCTGGGACGACGAGCTGCTCTCGGCGCTCGGCGACCGCAACGTCTCGATCGAGAACAGCGTGGCCTTCGCGGGCGGCATCGCTTACTTCGCAAATTCGGGAGGGCTCGTCCAGGGCTGGGACGTGCGAGCGGTGCTGGCGGGCGACACGGTTGCGCGCCGGATCTTCCGCTTCTGGACCGGCGACGACACGGACGCGAGCGTGATCCTGGGTCCGGACGGCGAGCTGTACGTGGCGACGGAGTACGAGCGTGGCAGTCCCCGCTCCAGGGCCGTCGGGCAGATCATGCGGCTCGAGCCGACAAACCCGGTCGACCCGATCCGCTGGAGCGTCGCCGTACGCGAGCCCGGCTGGGATGGGAAGGCTGGGGTCTGGGCCACGCCTGCACTGGCGGACGGCGTGCTCTACGTCCCGACGCACGACGGGCAGCTCCTCGCGCTCGACCGGGACGACGGGAACATCCTGTGGAGGCTTCGGCTTCCTGGCCCTCTCTGGGCCTCGCCGGTCGTGGCCGGCGGCGTTCTGCTTCAGGGGGACTGCCGCGGCGTGCTGCACGCCTACACGCTGGATCCGGCGCGGGGGCCGCCCACCGAGCGCTGGGCCCTCGAGATCGGCGGCTGCATCGAATCGACGCCGGCTGTCGGCCGGGAGTGGATCTGGGTGGGAACGCGCGCTGGCACCGTTGTCGGCCTGCGCGGCAGCGTTTCAGCGCAACCGGATCCACCGATCCCACCACGCAACCCTTAGCCGCGACCTATTCCGCAGTCACGACCTCGCCCGGCGGTTCCGCCGCGCCCGCGAGCAGCTCCAGCTCCGATGGCGGCTGCCAGAGCTGGATCATCGGGAAGCGGACGGCGAAGAAGAGCAGCGCGAAGATGAAGAGGCCCCCGAAGAGGAGCGCCATCCCCACCTCCGGCAGTCCGAAGGGCAAGCCCTCGTTCCGGCTGAAGGTATAGGACGGGTAGACCAGCACATAGCGCTCGAGCCAGAGGCCGACCAGCACCACGCTCGCGAACGTGCCCAGCAGCGCGGGCCGTTTCTTCGGCTGCACGCCCAGCAGCCCGAAGAAGGGGATCACGAACATGCAGAGGAACACGGCCACGGCGACGGGCGCGAACGGCAGCTCCAGCCGGTGGATCACGAACTCCTGCTCGTGCGGCAAGAGCCCGTACCAGATCACGAGGTACTGCGACCAGAGCAGGTACGCCCAGAAGGCGCAGAAGCCGAAGGTCAGCTTGCCGACGTCGTGGAACGTGGAGGGCTGCACGATGCCGTCGAGGCCGAGCGGCCGGCGGTAGAGGATCGTCGCGACGGCGAGCGCGGCCAGCCCGCCCAGGAATGCAGCCATGAAGAAGTAGGGGCCGATGAGCGTGCTCCACCAGTGCGGCTCCAGCGACATCACCAGGTCCCACGCCAGCAAGCTGAACGAGGCGGCGTACACGAGCGCCATCGCCGGGGCCAGCCTCGCGAGCTTCCGGAACGATCGGGCTTCCTCCGCGTCCTGCCCCCGCCAGTTCGCGGTGAACCGCTGGTACAGTCCGCGCAGCTGCGGCGGCGCCTGGTCGCGCGTCAGGCCCAGGTCGGGGCGCAAGGCCCAGTAGGCGAAGCGCAACGACAGGAAGTACATGAACCCGAGCGCCACCAGGTTCCGCGCTACCAGGAAGGGCAAGTTCAGCCATGCCTCCTTCCCGGCCACCGGCGCTTCGATCCACGGAAAGACGTGCTCGCCGCCGAAGAGCAGCAGCGGGAGGAGGGCCAGGTACGAGATCGGGAGGAACGCGACAAACGATAGGGCGATGCGGCGGACCGGCCGCGACCACAGCCCACGCGTGATGCTGGCCACGGCCGCCACCATGACTGCGCCCTGCGCGAGGCTCGTCCAGTACAGCCAGTTGAACAAGTAGGCGCGCCACGCCCGGGTCGGGCTGGTCAGGAACGCGGCGACCAGCGCGACTACCCCTATTCCGACCAGAGTAGACGCCAGGAGCCTGGCACGGTCGGGCGCCTCCTCCAGCCGGCGCACCGGCACTTCCATCGCCGCCGGCTCGTGCGCCATCCCTACCTCCTCGCCGGCGCCGAGGCTGCCGCCGCGGCGGCCGGCGTCGCGGTCGCTGCCGCGGCGCCACGCTGCAGCTGCCGCACGTAGTTCACCACGTACCAGCGCTCGAGGTGCGAAAGGCGCTCGCCGTAGGGGGGCATGAGACCGCGGCCTGCGCGGATAATGCCGTACAGGTATCCATCCGTGTACTGGACGACGTTGGGCGCCGTCAGATTCGGGGCGAACGGGAACTTCGAACCCGGCTGATCGCCCGGCCTGGTCACGACCGGACCATCGCCTTTGCCCGCCGGACCGTGACAGACGAAGCACTGGCGTTGGTACAGCAGCTGCCCGCGCGCGAGCGTCTTTGCATCGGCGACAGGATTGGCCACGGTCGCGCCGAACGCCTGCAGCGCCGCATGGGTCGGTGCGACCGGCGGCAGCACCTCGCCGGCCGGCGACTCGGACGGCACAGCGCCGGCCGGCGCGGGGCGCGGCGCCTCGTACGGATCGAAGAACGGCGCCTCACGCAGAAAGCTGAATACCGGGATCGAGGCGAGGAAGTTGTCCAGGGCGGTGCAGGCCGCCACGCCACCCGTGAGCAGAAGCACGAGCAGCATGGAGGTCGACCTGCCTCCCCGCCCTGGCGTCAGGGATCGGGGGTCAGGGGTCAGCTCGGGGCGCCCGAAAGCGCGCTGCCCCGGGATCGCTGCCCGCTGATTCCTGACCCCTGATCCCTGACCCCCGCCGTCACAGAGTCCCGACACGAATCTCCTCCGGCCTCTCGCGGATCTGCACGGCGCCCGTCTCGCGGAAGATGCGGCGCGCCTGCTCCTCGCGGGCCAGCGGCGGCGCGACGAACACGCCGAAGCGGTCCACCGAGAAAGAAGGGTCGTAGACCACGCGCAGCCGCGCCCGCGGCAGGCGCGCGTTGATGAGCAGCCCGAGCACCGTCGAAAGCGCGCCGAACAGGATGGTCAGCTCGAACGCGATGATCACGAAGGGCGGCAGCGACACGATAGGCTTGCCGCCCGTGATCAGCGGCCAGTCCCAAGAGGTATAGATCGTGAGCGCGAAGCCCGTGGCCGCGCCGGTCAGTCCGCCGACGAGCGTGAAAAGACGCACGGGGCTCTCCGGCGGGTGCAGCGCGTGCTCCAGCTCGTGGCGGGGCACCGGGGTGAATACGACGACGTCCTTCAGCCCCTCCCGGCGCAGCCGTTCGATCGCGGCCGCCGCCGCGTCCACCTCGGCATAGATGGCCAGCACACCCGGCTCGCGCAGCACGTGCTCGTTCATGGCCTGCGCTCCCCCGCCGGGCGACGGAAGCGGAGGGGCGCGGGCAGTACTTCCTTCAGCTCCGCCACCGAGACGGGCGGCAGCACCCGCATGAACAGCAGGAACCACATCAGGAACCAGGCGAAGCTCCCGGCGAGAATGGACATCTCGACCCAGGACGGCTGGTAGTTGCCCCATTGCCACGGCTCGTACTCGGCCGCCAGGCTCGTCACGATGATGACGAAGCGCTCGAACCACATGCCGATGTTGATGAAGATCGAGATGACGAACAGCGCCGCGATGCTCGTGCGCACCCGCTTCAACCACAAGAGCTGCGGCACCACGGTGTTGCAGGTGAGCATGATCCACGTCGCCCACCAGTAATCGCCGAAGGCACGGTTGTAGAACGCGAACCGCTCCGGCACCTCCACGCTGTACCACGCCATGAAGTACTCGGTCACGTATGCGTAGACGACGATGAAGCTCGTCAGCAGGATCAGCTTGGCCATCGACTCGAAGTGGTGCACCGTGAAGTACTCTTCCAGCCGGAAGACCTTCCGCATCGGCACCAGCAGCGTGATGACCATGGCCAGCCCGCTGAAGATCGCGCCGGCCACGAAGTAGGGGGCGAAGATGGTCGTGTGCCACCCCGGCACGATCGACACGGCGAAGTCCCACGACACGACCGAATGCACCGACAGCACGAGCGGCGTGGCCAGCGCGGCCAGGTAGAGGTAGGCGCGTGTGAAGTGCTTCCACTCCCGGTCGGTGCCGCGCCAACCGAGCGAGAGCACGCTGTACAGCGCCTTGCGCCAGCGCACCGAGGTCGCATCCCGTGCCGCGGCAATGTCCGGAATCATGCCGACGTAGAAGAAGGTCGCGCTCACCGTGAAGTATGTGCCGACCGCGAACACATCCCAGAGCAGCGGCGAGCGGAAGTTGGGCCAGAGCTGCCGCTGGTTCGGGTAAGGCAGCAGGTAATAGAAGATCCAGGGCCGGCCCAGGTGAATGATCGGGAACAGCCCCGCGGTCATGACCGCGAACACGGTCATGGCCTCGGAGGCGCGGTAGATCGACTGTCGCCAGCGCGCGCGGAACAGGTAGAGGATGGCCGAGATCAGCGTGCCCGAGTGCGCGATGCCGACCCAGAAGACGAAGTTGGTGATGTAGACGCCCCAGCCGACGGGGTTGCGCAGCCCCGCCATCCCGATGCCCAGGACGATCTGGACCATCCAGGCGAAGATGCCGAGGCCGAGCACCGCGAGCACGAAGGCGAGCAGCAGGAAGTAGCCGCGGCCCGGCCGCCCGAGGATCTTCAGGATGTCACGATTGACTTCCTGGTAGGACGCGATGCCCGGGTGCGTCTCGGAGCGCAGCACCGTCGCCATGCGGCTACGCCTCCGCCGCCTCCGCCACCACCCGCTTCAGGTAGGTAATGGCGGACTGCGTGTTCAGCTCTTCCAGGACGCGGTAGCCGCGGCCGGAGGCAGCGAGCCGCGCCACGCGCGAGTTCGGATCCTTTACGTTGCCGAAGACGATGGCCTCGCCCGGACACGTCTGCGCGCAGGCGGGGACGATCTCGCCGTCGCGGACGGTGCGCTCCTCGAACCGAGCCCGGTTCTCGGCGTCCCGGATGCGCTGCACGCAGAACGTGCATTTCTCCATGACGCCCTTCTCGCGCACCGCCACGTCCGGGTTGAGCTGCCAGTGGAGTGGCTCGGTGAACTCCCACGTGTACCAGTTGAAGTACCGCACCTTGTACGGGCAGTTGTTGGCGCAGTAGCGCGTGCCCACGCAGCGGTTGTAGATCTGCGCATTGAGCCCGTCGGGCGTGTGGTAGGCTGCGTAGACGGGGCAGACCGGCTCGCAGGGCGCGTTGCCGCAGTGCTGGCACAGCATCGGCAGGAATGCCGCGCCCGTTCTCCCCTCGCCTTCGCCCTTGCCCGATTCCGAGCCCGAGCCCGAGCCCGAGCCCGATTCCGAGAAGTAACGCTCGATCCGGATCCAGTGCTGGATCCGGCCTTTCGTGACCTGCTCCGGCCCGACCACGCCGATGTTGTTCTCCGCGTAGCACGCCGTCACGCACGCGCTGCAGCCGATGCAGCGCTCGAGGTCGATGGCCATCCCCCAGCGCGGCAGGTCCTCGGAGTACTCGCCGTAGTCGGTGCCCGGTGGCGGATACTCGCCTGGCCCGGCCTCCACGTCCGCCGGCGCGAAGCCGCCGAGCGCCTGCAGTTGGCGCACGACCTTCTCGCGCGGATGCACCTCCTCCTCGTGCGCCCGGGCCTGCCGTACCTCCGCCGTGCCGGCGTGCGCCGCGGCCTCCGGCTGCGCTTCGGGCGCGACCGGCGGAACGGCCGCGGCGACCGCCTCCGGATGGCCTTCGGCGGCACGGGCATCCGCCAGCGTCGTCTCGCGCAAGACCTGCCGACCCTGCTGCGTTTTGCTTCCTTCCGTTTGCGGCAGGCGCCGCCATTCCCCCGTCGGCCGCAGGGTCGCGCGCGTCTGTTGCCACACCAGCGCGCCGGACGCCTCCTCCACGACGGCGCCAATGAGCGCGGCCGCGTTCACCCCGCGCTGCTCCGCATACCGGCCGTGCGCCGTGTGCCCCTGCCCGATCTGCACCGCGATCGCATCGGCGCGCAGCCCCGGATGCCGCCAGACCGGCAGCTCCGCCTTTCCATATGGCGTCTCTACCTCGACGATGTGGCCGTCATCCAGGCCGAGGCCAGCGGCCGCCGCCGGACTGATCTCGACCCAGGAGTTCCAGGTCATCTTGCTGACGGGATCGGGCAGCTCCTGGAGCCACGGGCGGTTGGCCAGCCGTCCGTCGTAGAA
>JACQPS010000010.1 GCA_016207445.1 Gemmatimonadota bacterium
CGAGGGCATGCGCAGGTAACCTCGCACCGGCAGCCCGAGCGACTGTTCCAGCGCCGGCTGGAGGAAACGCGGCTCCCAGTCGGGGCGCAGGGAGACGAGCGTGACACCGGCCGGCTGCTCGCTCACGAACACGTAGATGCTGCGCCGGTCGTCGTCCGGGATGGCATCACCGGTTTCCAGGGCGACGTCGTAGCGCACCAGGCCGCCGTTGGCGTCGCGCGCGGCCTCCGCGGCAGCCGGCTCGAACCGCAAGAGCGCGCTCGCCACGCGGCCCGGTCCCGGCGTGGCCACGCGCGCGCGGGCCCGTACCACTTCGCCTTCGCGCAGAACGATCACGAGCGAGTCCTCGGCCGCACCCGTCGCCAGCACGGTGGCGCGCACCTCGAGCGGCTCGCCCGCCTGGGCCCAGGCCGGCGCCGCGACTTCCACGAGTGCGCGGTCCGCCACGGGGACGGCGACCGGACGGACCTCCAGCGTGAGCCCGAGCCGCGGCAACGCGCGCGCCACCTCGACCGAGTCCTCGATCTCGCCGTCCGTCAGGGCCACGACGCGCAGCGCGCCCCCTTCCGCCGCCGCCTGCAACGCCGGCAGCAGCCGGCTCGCCGCGGCGTCGGGGTGCACGGCCACAAGCGAATCCACTGCCAGGGCGCGGGGCGACTCGCCGAAGATGAACACCCGCCGTCCGGCCGCGAGCTCGCGCGCCGCCGCCACCGCCGCCTGCCAGCGCGTCTGCGGGCGACCGGGGCCGGCCGGCAGGAGCATGCTGAGGGAGCCGTCCAGCAGCACGCGCGTGCCTCCGCGCGCGCCCATGCCCGGCACCGGCACCGTCGGGTCGAACAGGACCAGGAGCAGCACCGCCACGGCCATGAAACGCAGGGCGGCGAGCAGGGCGCGCCCGCGCCCGGGCATCTCGCGTGACCGGTACAGGTACACGACTGCCGCCAACGCGAGCGCCGCCGCCAGCCCGTACATGCCCCACCGAAGTAGAGTCATCGCTTCGCGCTACGTTGCAAACCAGCAAAAAGGCCCGCCGGCCTTTCGCCTGCGGGCTCCCTCATCCTACGCCGAAGGCGTCGGATAGTTCGTCGGATCGGGAACGGGATGGGGATCGGGATCGGGATCGGGTTGGTCCCCTTCCCGTTCCGGTTCCCCTTCCCCTTCCCGTTGCCGTTCCCGTTCCCCTTCCCGTTCCCGTTCCCCTTCCCGTTCCCGGCGCAGCTAGATTCCCCCACCCACGGGAACGCGGCTACGCTGCCCCGCGGCAAGGCGCGGGCCGCTCGCCTGGCGCTCCAGCAGCCCCAGCCGTTGCTCCACCACCTCGGCGAATTCGTCGCGCAGCTCGGAGGGAATGGGCGGGGCGCCCGGCAGCGAGACGGTGCGCGCGTTCAGCGGCTGCTCGTTCCGACGCAGCTCGTAGTGCAGGTGCGGCCCGGTCGACAGCCCGGTCGAGCCCACGTAGCCGATCACCTCGTTCTGCGCCACCCGGCGCCCCAGGCGCACGCCACGGGCAAAGCGGCCCAGGTGCGCGTAGCGGGTGGTGTAGCTGCCGGCGTGCCGCAGCACGATCAGGTTGCCGTAGCCGCCGCCCCAGCCGGCGGATGCGACCGTGCCGTCCGCGGTCGCGCGTACCGGTGTCCCGTACGCCGCGCCGAAGTCGGTGCCCAGATGCGCGCGATAGATCCCCAGAATCGGATGATAGCGCCGCCAGGAGAACGACGAAACGATGCGCACGTAGTCCAGCGGAGAGCGCCGGAACGCCTTGCGCAACGAATTGCCCTTCAGGTCGTAGTAGCCGCCGCCGTCGCCCAGCGGGTTGAAGTACACGGCCGAGTATGCCCGCCCGCTGTTCTGGATCTCCGCGATCAGAATGCGACGCCGGCGCGCGCTGCCGTCCGGCCGCGCCTCCCGCTCGTACGCCAGCCGATACGCGTCTCCCGGCCGAATCTCGCGCGAAAAGTCCAGGGTGAAGCCGTAGATCTCGTCCGCCAGTTGCGACACCAGCTGGTAGCGCTCCTGCGGCGGCAGGTCCAGCTCGTCGTCGTACACCAGCGCCTCGAAGAGCGAGCCGCCTTCCGCGATCGTGCCGGAAACGTGGACCGTGTCCACCGTGACCGGCGTGATCTGCAGCTCGCTCGCCCAGCCGAGCGGGCCACGAGCAAGCCGAACCGTGCTGTCCGGGTTGAGGCGCACCTCGACCGAGCGCGGCGCGCCATCCGACGTCCAGCGACGCAGCGTGACCTCGACGCCCGCCACCAGCCGCTGCGGGTTGTGCTGCTCGCGCAACGCCAGCAGCAGGTTGGCCAGCTCGCCGCCGCCGATGCCCGCGCGCACGAGCAGGCCATGCAGCGTTTCACCACGCCGGAGCACGTGCGTCTCCACGGTCTCGAGCGGCCGCGCGTAGAACGCCTCCAGCAGCGGCGCGCCTCGCAATGGCGAGGGCCGCTGCGTCGGCTCCCGCATGGACACGATCACCATGGCGGTCACGCCCAGCACGATCAGCCACCAGATTCGAGTCGTCATCGAATATTTCCGAATTCTGTGCTCGGAAAAATCTCGCGTCAGTTTACAGTTGACAGTCGAC
Organism: Gemmatimonadota bacterium; assembly: GCA_016207445.1. GTDB lineage: Bacteria > Gemmatimonadota > Gemmatimonadetes > Longimicrobiales > RSA9 > JACQPS01. Next base: position 2,582 of record JACQPS010000010.1, read on the forward strand.
AGTTGACTGTTGACAGTCCTCAGGGGATCGGGTCCGACAGCCCCCGGACGAACGAGAATCACCGAGGCGACTGTCAACTGTAAACTGTCAACTGTCGACTGCTGACTAATCCATCTGCCTGCGAATGAACGTCGGAATATCCAAATCACTCAGCTGGTAACGGGCGATGGGACGCTGCGGCGGGCGCGGGAACGGCATCGCCTCCGCTGCGGCGTACAGCGCGCGCGTCGGCGCGGCCGCGGCCGCCAGGGTCGCCGCAGCCGCGGCCGGTACGCCGAGCCCGGCGCGCGCACCGCCGAAGCGCGGACGCAGGACATTATCCTGCACCGGCTCGTCCTGGTGCGCAAGGCCCGTAGCAATCACGGTGACACGCACTTCGCCTTCCATGACCGGGTCGTGCACCGCCCCGAAAATGATTTCGGCCTCCTCGCCCGCCGCCTCCTGGATGATCGACGCGATGGTAGTGACCTCGTCGATGGTAAGATCCATGCCACCCGTGATATTGATCAGCACCCCCGCCGCGCCCACGATCGAGACGTTGTCCAGCAGCGGGCTGGAGATCGCCTCCTGCGCCGCCTGGACGGCCCGGTTCTCACCCGCGCCAAACCCTGTTCCCATGAGGGCGGGGCCCCGGTTGGCCATGACCGTGCGCACGTCGGCAAAATCTACGTTGACCTCCCCCGTGACATGCACCAGGTCACTGATCCCGCGGGTGGCGTGCAGCAGCACCTCGTCCGCCTTTTTTAGCGCATCCCGGAAAGAAGTTCCCTTTCCTACCACGGACAGCAGCCGTTCGTTCGGTACCACGATCACGGTATCCGCCGTGCGCTTCAGCTCCGCCAGCCCCTGCTCCGCCTGGCGCATGCGCTTCTTCCCCTCGAACAGGAACGGCCTCGTCACGATGCCGATGGTGAGCGCACCCAACTCGCGGGCGACCTCGGCAATGACGGGGGCGGCTCCGGTTCCGGTCCCGCCGCCCATGCCGGCAGTGATGAAGACCAGGTTGGAGCCATCGAGCGCGCGCCGCACCTCGTCCTGATTCTCCTCGATGGCCTGACGTCCGATTTCGGGACGCGCGCCCGCGCCCAAGCCGCGCGTCAGCTTCTTCCCGATCTGGATCTTGATCTGCGCCTTCGAGGTCTTCAGCGCCTGCGAGTCGGTGTTGATGCTGATGAATTCGACGCCGTCCAGATCCTCGTCGATCATGCGGTTCACGGCGTTGCCGCCCCCGCCGCCGACGCCGACCACCTTCATCCGGGCGTTCTGCACCCCCGCATCCTCGAATTCGAAGATCATCATGGCAGCACCCTCCCTTGGGTGACCCGGGCGGACCGCACGTCCGGCCCCGGATTGAAGGCGACCCTTGGACTCCGAACTGCGACATATTTTTCGCCGGCCATAGTCAAAAGAATTCCTTCAGCCACGCGACGACGCGGCCGACCGTTCCATGCGCGAAGCGGGCACCGCCGCCATTCGCCAGCGTGCGTTGTGCGGCGTAGAGCGCGAGCCCGGTGGCGGTCGCGAACTTCGGGCGCCGGACGGAGTCGACCAGCCCCCTGAGGCCATCGCCGGGCACGCCCACGCGCACGTGCTGCCCGAAGACCTGTTGTGCGATCTCCACGATGCCCGGCAGCGAGGCGCCGCCCCCGGTCAGCACCACGCCGGCGCCCAGCTTGCTGCTCTCGCCGGCGCTCTCGATCTCGCGCGCAACCAGCCCCAGGATCTCGTCCAGCCGCTGCTCGATGATGTGCGCCACCAGCTCGCGCGCGACCGGCCGCCTCGCGCCCGGTCCGGGACCCGGAATGTCGATGAGGTCGCGCGGATCGACGAGTTGCGCGAATGCGGCGCCGTGCTTCTCCTTGACGCGCTCGGCTTCCGCAAAGGGAATGGACAGTCCCTTCACCAGGTCGTTGGTCACGACGGCGCCGCCCCAGGGGAGGGTCGCCAGGTGGCGCGTCTTGCCGTCCCGAAAGATCGCCACCTCGGTCGTGCCGCCGCCCAGGTCCACGAGAGCGACGCCGATCTCGCGCTCGTCCTCGGTGAGCACGGCGTGCGCGGTCGCGAGCGGCTCGTGCACCAGCGCCTCGAGCACGTACCCCGCGCGGCTCGCCGCCTTGCGCAGGTTCTGCCCCGCGGTAGCCGAGGCGGTGATGATGAAGACCTCCGCTTCCAGGCGGGTGCCGGCCATGCCGGCCGGATCGCGGATGCCGACCTGGTGATCGACGGCGTACTCCTGCGGCAGCACGTGCAACAGCTCGCGGTCCGCAGGCACCAGCACGGCGCGGGCGACCGCCTGCACACGCTCCACGTCCGCGGCTGCGATCTCCTCGCGCGCGACCGCGACCACGCCCGTGGATGTGCCCGACTGGATGTGCTCTCCCGCGATCCCGGCGAATACGCGCACCGGCTTCACGCCGGCCATGAGCTCGGCCTCTTTCAGCGCCTGGCGTACCGATTCGGTCGTCTCCTCGATGTCCGTCACCACCTCGCGCCGCATGCCGCCCGTGCGGGCCTGACCCACGCCCAGCACCTTGAGCGTGGCAGGCCGACCCGGCTCCGCCGTTGCCACGCCAATGACGACGCACGTCTTGGTGGAGCCGATGTCAAGGCCGGCGACCACGCCGCCCCGGAGGGGCGCCTGGCCCGAGCGGAATCGAGGAGTGGAAGAGCTCCGCGTCATTCAGGGTTCAGGGTTGTGGCCGGGGCCACGATCCGCCCCCGCCGGTTCGACGGCGGCGCCCGCCGCGAGCGATACGACCACCTGGTCATGGAAGCGCACGTCGATGCGGCGGACGGCTGCGCGTTCGTTCCGAGCGGAAAGGTCCGCCAGAGCCAGACGCAACTGTTGCAGGCCGAGCGCCTCCGGTTGCGGCGGCAGCAGCACCTCCGCGTGCGCGGGAGTGCGCAGGCGCAGGCGCAGACCGCCGCCCGCCAGGGGCTCCAGCTCGGACAGCTCTGCGGCCACGCCCGGCTCGAAGCTGCGAATCCGCTCGAGCGCAGCGATGAGCTCGCGGTGCCGGCGGCTGGTCAGGCGCCGATCCTCGCCGACGTCGCTCACGCCTGGCAGCAGCGGCAGGTCCAGATCGGACTCGATCGGATCGATCGGGAGAGCGCGCGCCTGCCCGTCCACGGGCTGCAGCTCGGGGGTGCGGATGAGCGCGACCGGCTGCACCTCCGTGATCTCGAGCACCAGCGTGCCCGGCAGCCGCCGCCGGATGCGCGCGTCCTGCACCAGCGGGTGCCGGCGCAGCGCCCGCAGCCACCGCTGCGGGTCGTCGAACGTGCTGGAGTGGCGGGTGATGCCGCTCACGCCTAGCGCATCGTGCGGAGCCAGGTAGCGGGTCCCAACGACTTCGACGCGCGTGACGTGGAACGCGTCGAAGCCGCGCAGCAGCCGCGGCGCCTGATGCAGCGCGGCCACTGCGACCATCACGAGTACGACCACACCCCACAGTCGAGGATCTTTCAGCATGCTCCGATCCCGATCCCGATCCCGATCCCGAAGGTTCACGGATGGATATCCTCGCTCGGCCCGAGCGCGCCCAGCTCCCGGAGCAGGTCGTCGGGAAAGCCCCAGAGCCGGACCTCCGGGTGCAGCACGATGCCGAGCTGATCGCGTACGCGCCGTCGCGTTTCGAGCATCAGCTCCGTGATGTCCTCCGCCGTGGCTGCGCCGACATTGATGATGAAGTTCGTGTGGCGATCGCTGATCTGCGCGCCACCCCGTACTGCGCCGCGCATCCCGACCTCGTCGATGAGCTTCCATACCGAGTGGCCCGGAGGATTGGTCCAGACCGAGCCGCACGAGGGGTGATCGTACGGCTGATTGCGCACCTTCTCATCGCGGTATTCCAGGTGCGCGCGCTCGATCCGCTTGCGATCGCCGGGCGCCGCGCGCAAGCGCGCCCGCAGGAAAAGCGTGCCCTCGGGCGCGTGCGTGTGGCGGTAACCCGGGTTCACATCGGCCGCTGTAACGCGCACGGTGGCCACCGTGCCGGGCAGCACCGCTTCGACCCAGTCCACGTGACTCCACACGCCCCACTCCTTCGTACCTGCGTTCATGGTGAGCGCGCCGCCCATCGTGCCGGGCACGGCCTCCAGAAGATGCCAGTCGCGCCGCGCCTCGCGGCGCGCCGCCTGAACCACCATGGGGATGGGAACGCCCGCGCCCGCAACGAAGGCATCCGTCTCGACCTCGAACTGTTTGAAGTCGCCCTCCAGAACCAGCACCGGCTGTCGCACGCCCTCATCGCTCACCAGCGTGTTGGCGCCGCCGCCGAGCACGAGGAAGCTCTCGCCGGCCAGCTCCGAGAGCGCCCGCCGCAGCTCCGCTTCGTTCCCCACGTCCGCCAGGCGCGGCGTCGGGCCACCGATGCGATAGCGCGTGCGCGGCGCGAGGCGCACGTTTTCCTGCCACAATCTCGGCATACACCAGCATTTTTATGTCACGCAGAGAACGCCGAGGAAACGGACGAGACACAGAGGACGAATTAAAATTTTCATTTCCGTTCTCCGCGCCTCTCTGTTCATCCGCTGCGATCTCCGCGTGAGATGGTTTTCGCCAGCATCGCGAGAGCGCGAGTCACCCCCCTGTCAGCCGGCCGAGTAACTCCCTCGCGACCTCATCAATGTTGCCCGCCCCCATGGTCAAACAGACATCGCCCGGCCGGAGCTCCGCGGCCACTGCCTCGGCCAGGCCGTCGAGCGCAGCGTGATAGCGTACGTCGGGCGCTTTCGCCGCGGCCGCCGCGCGCACGATCAGCTCACCGGTCACGCCGGGGATCGGCGCCTCGCGCGCCGGATAGATGTCGCTCACCCAGGCCACGTCCGCGGCCGCGAGCGCGGCGCCGAACTCGTCCGCGAAGTCGCGCGTGCGGCTGTACAGGTGCGGCTGGAACACGGCCACGATGCGGCGGCCCGGAAAGGCGACGCGCGCGGCCGCCAGCGTCGCGCGGATCTCCGTCGGGTGATGCGCGTAATCGTCGATGACGACGATGTCGCGCGCGCGCCCGAGCTCCTGGAACCGCCGGGTCACGCCGCGAAAAGCCGCGAGCGCCGCCCGGGCATCCTCGAAGCTCGCGCCCGCGTCGCGCGCGGCCGCGAACGCCGCGAGCGCGTTTCTCACGTTGTGCGCGCCGGGGATGCTCAGCGCGAGCTCGCCGAGAACACGCCCGCGCTCCTCGACCCGGAACCGGCTCGCCGTCCCCTCCAGGGACACCGCCGTCGCCCGCAGCGCGGCAGCTCGATCGAGACCGTAGGCGAGCGTGCGAGGCCCGGACACGCTCGCGAGGATCCGCTTGGCGCCGGGATCATCCACACACGCCGTCACGAGGCCCTCCTCCGGCACGAGCGCGACGAACCGGCGGAACGATTCCTCGACGGCGGCGAGCGTGCCGTACACGTCCAGGTGATCCGCCTCGACGGTGGTCACCACGGCGACGCGCGGGCGCAGGGTGAGGAACGAACGATCGTACTCGTCGGCCTCCACCACGAAGAGGCGGTCCGAGCCGGAACGGAGACCGCCGCCCCACTCGGCGACGCGGCCGCCCACGAACGCCGTGGGATCCAGCCCGGCGCGCACCAGGATGGTCGTGGTCATGGCTGTGGTGGTCGTCTTGCCGTGCGTGCCGGCGATCGCGAGCACCACGCCGCGGTTCACCAGTGCGCCCAGCGCCTGCGCGCGCTTCAGGACGGGGATGCCGCTGCGGCGCGCCGCCACGAGCTCCGGGTGCTCGGCCGGGATGGCGGCCGTCGTCACCACGGCGACGGCACCGGCCACATGCGCCGGGTCGTGACCGCTGACGACGTCGGCGCCCGCGGCCTTCAGGGCCTCGCCGACCTCTCCGGGCCGCGTGTCGCAGCCGGTGGCGCGGCCGCCGGTGCGGAGCACCAGCTCGGCGAGCGCGGACATGCCGGCCCCCGCGATGCCCACGAAGTGCACGGGCCCGGTGCGCGCGAGGGCGAGCAGGTCGAGGTCCGGCGTCGCCGTCATCCCTCCTCCAGCAGGCGCACGAGACAGTGTGCGATCTCGCGGGCCGCGTCGGGGCGGCCGCGGGCGCGCGCGGCGACCGCCATGCGCTCCCGTCTCGCCGGGTCCAGCGCCAGCGCGCTCGCCTCGGCCCACAGTCGCTCAGCGAGCTCGGATTCCGGGAGGTGCACAGCGGCGCCGGCCGTGGCGAGAGCGCGCGCGTTGTGCGTCTGGTGGTCCGCGGCGGCGGTGGGCAGCGGGACGAGCACTGCGGGGACCCCCCAGGCCAGCAGCTCGGCCGTGCCCATGGCGCCGGCGCGCGAGATGGCCAGATCCGCCGCCCGGAGCGCGCGCGGCATCTCGTGGATGTAGTCTAGGACGCGCACCCAGTCGTCGACGCCGAGCGGCTCCAGCCGCTGGCGCACGGCCTGCAGGTGTCGCGGACCGGTAGCCCAGAGGAGCTGTAGGCCCGGCGCGCGGGCGAGCCGTCCGGTCGCGACGCCTTCCACGGCGGCCACCAGCGCGCGATTGATCGCGTCCGCACCCTGGCTCCCGCCCACGACCAGCATCACCACGCCGTCCGGCGAGAGGCCGAAGAACCGGCGGCATTCGTCCCGGTCCAGCCCCGGGTCCGGCGGGCGGATCGGGTTGCCCAGCGCGAACACCTCGGTGCGCGGCCCGGGCCGGATGCGCCGCCGCGCCTCCGGGAAGCCGAGGTGGACCTGTCGCGCCCACCGGCTCAGCCAGCGCGTGGTCAGTCCCGGGTAGGAGTTTTGCTCCTGCACCGCGACCGGGACGCGCCGTGCCAGCGCGAACGCGCACGCCGGCCCGCTCGCGTAACCGCCCGTGCCGACCACGAGCCCCGGCCGGAAGCGGCGGAAGAGACGGGCGAGGCCGATCGTGCCCAGCAGCGCCGAGGAGGCGAGCCGCCAGTTGCGCCATACCCGCGACCGGTACAGCGGCTCGAACGGCAAGAGCGTGTGCGGCACGCGCTCATCCGGCAGCACGCGCGCTTCGACCCCGCGTTCGGCGCCCACGAAGTGCGCCTCGACCGCCGGGCGCTCCGCCCTCAAGGCCGCCGCAAGCGCGAGCGCCGGGTACAGGTGCCCACCCGTGCCGCCGCCGGCGAACAGGACCCGGCTCACGCGCGACTCCGGTCCGCGGCGTGTGCCACGCTCATCAGCACCCCCACCGAGGCAAGGCACGCGAGCAGGCTCGAGCGCCCGTAGGACAGAAATGGCAGCGTCACTCCCGTGGTCGGCAGCAGCGCCATGTTCACCGCCATGTGCAGCAGCGCCTGCACCACGATCAGATTCGTCAATCCCACGGCGAGCAGGAAGCCGAACCGATCGGGCGCGTGCCGCGCGATGCGGTAGCCGACCAGCGCGAACGCGCCGTAAAGCAGCACCAGCGCGGCCGCGCCCGCGAAGCCCCACTCCTCGCCGATCATCGCGAACAGGAAGTCGGTGTGCGGCTCGGGCAGAAAACCGAATTTCTGCTGTCCCTGGCCGAACCCGCGCCCGAAGACGCCGCCGCTGCCCAGCGAGATGAGCGACTGGTTGATCTGGTAGCTCGTGCCGGCCGCATCGTGCGACGGGTCCACGAACGCGAGCACACGCCGCAGCCGGTACGCGACCGACTCGACCTGCGACCAGAGCAACGGCAGCCCCACCACGCCCAGCAACAGAAAGTGACCGATGCGCGCGCCCCCGGCGAAGACGACCAGGGCGGCGAGTAGCAGCACGAGCAGCGCCGCCGACAGGTTCGGCTCCAGAAAGATCAGCAGCACCACGAAGCCCCAGATCACCAGGAACGGCAGCAGCCCCTGGCTCAGGCTGGGCAGCAGCTCCTGCTTCTTAACGGCCAGCGCGGCGGTCCACAGGATGAGCGCGACCTTGGCCAGCTCCGACGGCTGGAGATTGACCGGTCCGACCACCAGCCAGCGCCGCCCCCCGTTCACCTCCGGTGCGATCGCCTCCGTGCCCGGCAGCACCACGACCAGGAGCAGGAGCATCACCGCGCCCAGGAACGGCCAGGCCAGTCCCCGCAGCCACGCGTAATCCAGCCGCGCCAGCACGATCAAGGTGGCGATTCCCGCGAGCCCGCCCAGCGCCTGCCGCACCACGAAGTGGTAGTCGGGCAGCCCGCGCGTCTGCGCCAGCACGGCGCTCGCGCTGTACACCATCACGAGTCCCAGGGAGAACAGCACCAGGGCCAGGACCAGCAGCGCCGAACCCTCCCAGCCCACCCCCAGGCGCGAGAACGAGCTCGCGCGGCCCCCCCTCGGCCGTGCCAGCACTTCCTGGCTCGCCACCCGCGCCTCCCGCTCAGCCCGCACTTGCCCCCTCCCGCCCGGCCTGCGCCAGCTCCCGGAAACGCTCTCCTCGCTCCTCGGCGTCGCGGAACATGTCGAAGCTCGCGCACGCGGGCGACAGCAGCACCGCGTCCCCCGGCCCGGCCAGTCCCGCCGCTCGGCTCACCACCTCGGCGAAGGCACCGTCCACCCGGATCACGGGCACGTGCTCCCGGAGCTGCGCCTCCACCAACGGCCCGGCTTCCCCGTACGCTACCACCGCGCGCACGTGCTCCCGAAGCTCCGGCAACAGAGCCGTGTACGGCTCCGGCTCGCCCTTCTGCCGGCCGCCCAGGAGCAGGACCGTGGGGCGGGTCATACTCTGCAGCGCCACGCGCGTGGAGGCCATGTTCGTGGCCTTGGAGTCGTTGATCCAGAGCACGCCCCGTCGCTCGGCCACGGTCTCCAGACGGTGCGGCAGCGGACGGAAGCTGCGCAGCCCGGCGCGCGCCGCGTCCACCGCAGCACCGGCGCCCAGGGCGGCGAGCGCTGCGGCCAGGGCATTGGCGCGGTTGTGCTCTCCCAGCAGCCGCAGCTCGTCGGCACGCAGCAGCGGGATCACGCCCTGTTCCAGGCGGAGCACGAGCTCCCCGCGCGCGTCGACCGAGCCACCGTGCTCCGACGCCCCCGGCTCGCTGCGAACCCGGAAGAAGTAGCGGCGGCCAGGGGCGGCGCCGGGGAGCGCCATCGCCGCGGCATCTTCTCCGTTCAACACCCACAGGTTCTCGAGGGTCGCGTTGGCGAACAGGCGGGCCTTGTCGGCGTAGTACGCCGCGACCGAGGGGTACCGGTCGAGGTGATCGGGCGAGAGATTCGTCAGCACGCCGATGCGGGGCGCGAACGTGTCGACGTCCGCGAGCTGGAAGGAGCTGGCCTCGACGACCACCCAATCGGGCGGGACGGGGCGGCGCGCGATCTCGGAGAGGGCCAGGCCGATGTTGCCGGCGGCCGGGGCATCGAGACCGGCGCTCTGGAGCAGGTGCGCGGTCAGGGCGGTGGTGGTGCTCTTGCCCTTGGTGCCGGTCACGGCGATCACGGGCGCGCGCAGATGCCGGAACGCGAACTCGAGCTCGGAGACGCGCGGGCGACGTCGCACCTGCGGGTCCTGGAGCGCCGGCGCGCCGGGCGGAATGCCCGGGCTCACCACGATCAGGTCGCAGCGGGCGAGGCGCTCGAGGTCGTGACGCCCCAGCTCGGCTTCGCCGCCGGCGCGGCGCACGGCTTCCGCGGCCGCGCGCAGCTCGACGTCGTCTCCGGCATCCGAGGCGTAGACGCGGTGCCCCGCGGCCAGCGCCAGTTCGGCCGCTGCGCGCCCGCTGCGCGCGAGTCCCAGGATGCCGATCCGCTGCGCGCTCATCGGATCTTCAGGCTCCCGAAAGCGATGAGGGCGAACAGGATCCCCAGAATCCAGAAGCGGATGATGACCTTGCTCTCCGGCCACCCCGCCTTCTCGAAGTGGTGGTGCAGCGGTGCCATGCGGAAGACCCGCTCGCCCCGCCCCGTGCGCCGGGCCGTGTACTTGAAGTAGCCGACCTGAATGATGACCGAGAGCGCCTCCAGCACGAAGACGCCGCCGGCGATGACCAGCAGGAATTCAGCCTTCAGCATGAGCGCGACCGCGCCGATCGCGCCGCCCAGCGCGAGCGAGCCGGTGTCTCCCATGAACACCTCGGCCGGGTGCGCGTTGAACCACAGGAAGCCGAGCGCCGCGCCCCCCAGGGCCATGCAGAAGATCGACAACTCCCCGGATCCCGGCAGATAGAACAGGCCCAGGTAAACGGAGGTGTCGACGCGGCCGATCACGTAGGCGAACACGGCGAAGGTGCCGGCCACGATCCCGGCCAGCCCCGCGGCCAGCCCGTCCAGACCGTCGGTGAGGTTAACCGCGTTCGAGCTGCCTGCCAGCACGATCATGATCCAGGGGATGAAGACCGGTCCCCAGATCTCCAGGTGGAAGTCCGCGAGGAACGGCACGCTCGTCCAGTTGTGCGGCACCGGGCTGAGCGGGAAGAAGATCAGGAACGCACCCAACACGAGGCCGAGCACACCCTGCCCGATCAGCTTGTAGCGGCCGACCAGCCCTTCCGTCCGCCGACGCACGACCTTCAGGTAATCGTCCAGGAACCCGAGCACTCCCAACCACATCAGCACGATGAGCGCGACGATCACGTAGACGTTCGTGAGCGGCGCCCACAGCAGCGTCGCGGCCACCGTCGCCACCAGAATCAGCACGCCGCCCATGGTGGGCGTGCCCGCCTTGCCGAGATGGTCCTCCGGTCCTTCCGCCCGCACCACCTGCCCGACGCGCAGGGTGCGCAGCCAGCGGATGATCACGGGCCCCAGCACGAAGGAAAGGATGAGCGACGTAATGATCGCGCCCGCCGCCCGGAACGTGATGTAGCGGAACAGGTTGAAGATGATGTGCTCGTCCGAGAGCGGGGTCAGGAGGTGGTAGAGCACGCTCTATCTCCTCCTGCCGTTGCCGCGGCGCGCGCGCGCCGGCCGCGACACGACGGCGGGGCCGAAGCGTTCCTCGAATTTCGGTAGCAGCCGCTCGAGCGCCACGCCGCGCGAGCCTTTCAGCAGCACGATCTCGTCGCCGCGCAGCCGCCGCGACAGCGGGCCGTACGCGGCGAGCGGGTCGTCCTCGCGCATGAGTCGGTCGCCCAGACGCTCCGCCAGCGCATCGAAGGCCGGCACGAACTCTCCCGTCGCGACGATGAGATCGAGATCCTGGGCCGCGATCGCCTCGGCCGCGCGCCGGTGCAGCTCGGCGCTGTGCGCGCCCAGCTCGCGCATGGTGCCCAGCACCAGGACGCGGCCGCCCCCGCGCGGCAGCGACACCAGCAGCTCCACCGCCGCCGCGAGGCTCTCCGGATTCGAGTTGTAGCAGTCGGCGATGACCCGCAGCCGGCCGTAGTAGCGCGCCTCCGTGCGCAGCTTCGCCGGTTCCAGCTTGGCCAGCGCCGCGACCGCCGCGTCCGGTCGCACGCCCCACGCGCGCCCGAGGCCGAGCGCGAGCAACGCGTTGCGCGCGTGGGGCCGGCCGCGGAACGCGAGCCGCACCACGCGGCCGGCCCAGCGGAAGCGGACGCGTCCCTCCGGGTCCAGGCGCACATCCTCGCCCCGAACCTCCGCATCCGCCCGCTCGCTCCACCCGGCCACCTGCACGCGTCGGGTGAGCGTGCGGGCGCGACGCGCCAGCTCGGGCGGTTCGTCCGCCACCAGCGCGAGCCCGTCTTCGGGCAGCACGCTCAAGAGCGACGTCTTCTCGCGCAGCACGCCCTCGAGATCGCCGAGGCCCTCCAGGTGCCCCTGCGCCACACTGGTGATGATCGCCGCGTCCGGTTCGACGATGCCGGCCAGGCGCGCGATCTCGCCCGGCGCATTCGTGCCCACTTCCACGATCAGCGCCTCCACGTCCGGTGGCGCGCTCAGGATCGTGAGCGGTGTGCCGACCAGGTTGTTCAGGTTGCCCGTGGTCGCGTGCGTGCGGTAGCGCGTGGCGAGCACGACACGCGCCATGTCCTTGGTGGCCGTCTTCCCGTTCGTGCCGGTCACGGCACATACGCGTGCCGCCAGGTTGCGGCGCCGGTAACGGGCGAGCAGCCCGAGCGCGGTGAGCGTGTCCGCCACGCGGTAATAGACGAGCCCCTCCGGCGCGTTCTGCGGCAGCCGCTCGACCACCGCGCCGCGGGCGCCGCGGGCGGCGGCGTCGCCCAGGAAGTCGTGCGCGTCGAAGCGCTCGCCTCGCAGCGCCACGAACAGCGCGCCCGGCCCGAGCGTGCGCGTGTCGGTGCCCACCTCGTTGTAGGCGACGCCGGCGGCGGAAGCTTCCGGGCCGAGCCCCAGCGCGCTGCGCACCGCGGGGTCCGTCCAGCGCTTCACGTCTCTACCTCCGCGCCGTGCTCGTCCAGCCACGCCTGCACGATGGCACGCTCGTCGAACGGAATCTTCTCCGTGCCGACCACCTGGTAGGTTTCGTGCCCCTTGCCCGCGAGCAGCACGAGATCGCCGGGCTTCGCCTCGGCGAGCGCGAGCGCGATCGCCTGCCGGCGATCGCGCTCGCGCACGTACGCCCGCCCCGCCATGCCGGCCACGATCTCGTCGATGATGCGCTCCGGGTCCTCCGTGCGCGGGTTGTCCGAGGTCACAATCGCCAGATCGGCGCCCCGGAGAACGACGGCGCCCATGAGCGGCCGCTTGCCGCGGTCACGGTCGCCACCCGCGCCGAAAACCACGATCAGCCGGCCGGACGCGAGCGGACGCAGGGCGGCGAGCGCGCGCCCGAGCGCGTCCGGCGTGTGCGCGTAGTCGGTGAGCACCGGGCAGGGGTGCCCCGCGATCCGCTCCAGTCGCCCCGGCACCTGGGGCGCGCTCGCGAGCCGCGCGGCGACGGTCGCGGGCGCCATGCCGAGCGCATGACACGCCGCGGCCGCGCCCAGCGCATTCTGCACGTTGAAGGCGCCCAGCAGCGGCAGCACGACGGCGGCGCTCCCGGCCGGCGTCGTCAAGCGAAAGCGGGCGCCGGCCGCATCGGTGCGCACGTCGGTGGCGCGCACGTCCGCGTCCGGGCTTTCCGTGCCGAAGCGCACGGCGCGCGGCGCCGCTCGTTCCAGGCCCGCCCAGGCCGGGTCGTCCGCATTCAGCACCGCGACGCCATCCTCGCGCAGGAGTCCCACCAGCTTGCGCTTGGCCGCGAGGTACGCCGCCTCGGTGCCGTGATAGTCCAGGTGGTCGCGCGTGAGGTTCGTGAACACGGCCGCATGAAAGCGAAGCGCATCGACCCGCCCCTGCTCGAGCGCGTGCGAGGAGACCTCCAGGGCGGCGGCGCGCACGCCCCGGTCCACGAGCTCGCGGAACCGCCGCGCCAGATCGACCGGCCCGGGCGTCGTCAGCGCCTCCGTCCCGGGGAGTGGAGTGCGTCCTTCGACGATCATGCCGAGCGTGCCGATGAATGCCGCCGGCGCGCTGGCCGCGAGCAGGTGGCGCAGCAGCCACGCGGTCGTGGTCTTCCCGTTCGTGCCGGTCACACCCACGAGCGTGAGCCTCCGGGCCGGCTCGCCGAAGACGAGCGCCGCGGCCACGGCCGCCGCGCGCCGACCGTCGCGCACGATCACCTGCGGCAGGGGCGACTCGTCGACCCGGCGCTCGACCAGTGCCGCCGCCGCGCCCGCCGACGCCGCAGCCGGCACGAAGCGGTGGCTGTCCATGGCCGTGCCGGCCCAGGCGCAAAAGAGGTGGCCGGACTCGACCTGGCGACTGTCGTCGCTGATTCCGGAAAGAACGGCGTCGCCCGGCGGCGCCGAGACCAGCAGGCCCTCGGCGTCCAGACGCGCCACGACCCGCTTCAGTCGCACGCCGCCCGCACTCGGCTCAGCGCCGGCCGCACTCATGAAGTTCCTTCATGGCCCTGCACCTGCACGAGGGTCCCGGGTACGGCGAAGACGCCGCCCCCAGGCACCGTGAATCGAACCGGCCCGCTCCCCGCCACCCGCGCGCGGAAGCCCTGCGCGTGCAGCCGCCGCACGGCGTCGCGCAGCGACAACCCGGACACGTCCGGCACCGGCCGCGCCGGCGCCGGCGTCGTGGCGCGGAAGCGGCGCGGCGGCCCGGCATCCAGCGCGAAGATGAACGGGCCGACGCCGCCGCCCGCGGGTTCCGTCGCCGCGGCTGCGGGCGCGGACGACGTCGTCCCCTGGGGCACGGCCGCGATGGCGCGCCGGTCAAGGGGCGTGCGCCGCGCCGCCAGCAGGGCGGTGAGCGTCGCGCGCGTGACCGGCGCGGCCGCCATGCCGCCGGAGGTCGAACTCTGCGGCCGGTCCAGCATGACCACGAACGCGAGCTGCGGATCCGCGGCCGGGAAGAATCCCGCGAACGACGCCAGGTAGGAGCCGCTCTCGTACGCCCCCCCGACATACCGGCGCGCCGTGCCCGTCTTTCCCCCCACGTGGAATGTCCCCAGATCCGCCTCGTGCCCGGTTCCGCCTTCGACGACTTCGACCAGTGCGCGCGCAATGCTTCGGGCCACCTCTTCCGGGATGACCCGTCGCACCGCACGCGGCGAGTACGCACGCACGCTGCGGCCGTCTCGGCCGCGCACCGCACGCACCAGCCGCGGCTCCATCAGGACGCCGCCGTTGGCCAGCGCACTGTACGCCAGCAGGAGTTGCAGCGGCGTGACCGAGATCTCGTACCCTATGGCGAGGCTGGCCTTCGAATACCCGGACCACTCGCGGGGACGACGCAGCGCGCCCGACGACTCGGAGGGGTAGGGCACGCCGGTCGGGGTGCCGAAGCCGAAATCGCGCAGGTAGCGGTACTGCTCCTCCGCCGTCAGCCGCTCCGCCGCTTTCGCCAGCGCGATGTTCGACGAGTAGCGCAGCGCCTCTCGCAGCGTCAGCCAACCGTACCCGTGAACGTCCGCCATTGTTCGCCCGCCATGGACCCAGCGCCCTTGCTCCGCGTACACCCGGTCGTTCAGGCTGCCCTTCCCCTCCGCCAGCAGCGCTGCGATCACGAATGGCTTCAGCGTCGACCCCGGCTCGTACGGCTCCGCTGCCGCACGCCAGTGACGCGCGCCGTCCCGGTGATGACTCGCCGCCGCCAGGATCCCGCCGCTGTGCGGGTCCGCCAGCAGCAGCTCGCCCCCGGCCGCGCCGGTCTGCGTGATCGCCTGCCGCAAGGCCTCGTGCGCGATCTCCTGCAGCTCGGAATCGATCGACAGCACCAGATCCCGCCCCGGAACCGGCTCCTCCACCGACACGAGCGCCCCCGGAATCGGCTCGCCGCGGCCATCCCGCCGCGCCACCGCGCGCCCGGGCCGGCCCCGCAGCACGCTGTCGAACTCCAGCTCCAGACCCCCCAGTGCCCGTCCTTCCGCGCTCACACCCCCCAGCAGCTCCAGCGCGATTTCGCCGCGCGGATAGAAGCGCCGGTACACACGCTCGAAATAGATCCCCCTCACCCCCTCCAGTGCTTCGCGCGCCCAGGCATCCCACACCCCGGGCAGTGCGGCCCAGCGCTGCCGCCGCGAGACCACCCGCTCCGCTTCGCGCTCCGAGAGTCCGAGCGCCGTTCGCAGCCGACGCACCACCGCCCGCGCGTCCCGCAGCTCGCCGGGCGCGATCCCGACCCGAAACCCTTCCTGCGTGCTCGCCAGCGGCACCCCGTTCCGGTCGTAGATCGACCCCCGCGGCGCCGCAACCGAGAGCCGCTGCCGTTGCTGCACCCGCGCCCGTTCCGCCCAGCGCCCCGACTCCAGCACTTGCAGCTGAAACGCCCGCCCCAGCACCACCACCCCCGCCACCAGCAGTCCCGCCAGCAGCGCCCGCCGGCGCAGCGGCCCGCTTCGTGCTCCCTCCCCCGCTCCCGTGCCGCTCACGGCCGTGCCAGCAGTCCTGGAGCATGCTCCGCGGGAGCATGCTCCAGGGGCGGCGCCGCGACCGCCACCGGCGGCGCCAGCGGCAGGATCACGATCTCCGCCGCCGTGGGCACGCGCAGACCCAGCCGATCGCGGGCCGCAGCCACGACCCGGGCCCGGCTCTCGAGCTGCTGGATGCGCGCGAGCAGCTCCATGCGCCCGGCCTCGGCGACGGCGCGCTGGCGGCGTGTCTCGTCCAGTGCGCGTAGCGCCTCCAGTGCGCGGCTCTGTCGCCAGACCACCGCGACCAGAGCGGCGAGCAGCGCCGCGAAGGCGAGAGCGAGGCGGAGGGTGCCGCGGCCGCGCCGTTCCTTCATCGCGGAGCCCGACGCCAGGGGGAGAGCCGCCCTTCAATGCGTGCGCGACACCCGGAGGTGGCGCGCCCTTCAGCGCCCGGCGGGGATCCGGCGGGCGCGGCTTGACCCACAGGCGCGCCGCGCCGTCCGGCCACAGGCGCGCCGCGCATCACGCCGCCTTTTGCCAGGCGCGCAGGCGCGCGCTGCGGGCGCGAGGGTTGGCCGCCAGCTCCTCGGCACCGGCGGAAACGGGACGGCGCGTGAGCGTCTCGCCCAGCGGCCGGCCTCGACAGACGCACACGGGGAGTTCCGGCGGACAGATGCACCCGCGGCTCCATTCGCGGAACGCGTTCTTCACCTCGCGATCCTCCAGCGAGTGATAGGAGATCACGACCAGGACGCCGCCCGGCGCCAGCCGCTCGCGCAATGCGGGCAGCGCGCGCCGGAGGGCGCCCAGCTCGTCGTTGACCGCGATGCGAAGCGCCTGGAAGGTCCTGGCCTTGTCCTGCGGCTCCAGACGCGGGCCGAGCACGCGCTCGAGAACCTCCAGGAGATCGTCACTCGTGGCGAAGCGCCGCTCGCCGCGCCGCCGCACGATCGCGCGCGCCAGGCGGCGCGCGCGCCGCTCCTCGCCGAAGCGGCGGAACACGTCGGCCAGCTCCGCCTCCGGCAGCCGGTTGAGCAGGTCGGCGGCGGTCGGCATCTCGGGCGCGGCCGCCCCGGCCATGCGCATGTCCAGCGGCGTCCCGGGACGAAAGGAGAACCCCCGCGCCGGCTCGTCCACCTGCCGGGAAGAGATGCCGAGATCCAGCAGCGCGCCGTCCAGCGGCTCTGCCAGCTGCTCCGCGCTCTCCGCGAAGTCGGACCGCCGGAGCTGGATCCGCTCGCCGAAGCGGGCGAGTCGGCGTGCGGCAGCCTCCAGTGCCTCCGGGTCTCGATCCACACCGAGGATCGTAGCGTTCGCGCTCGCCTCCAGGATGGCCTCCGAGTGCCCGCCCCCGCCAACCGTACCGTCGAAGTACACGCCGCCGCGCGTCGGCTTCAGGTAATCCAGAACCTCCCGAACCATGACCGGGAGGTGATAGCTCTGCTCGGTCACGCGTCAGCGGAAGATCTGTGGCGCAAACTGTTCGAACCGGCCCGCTCCCTCCCGCAGCGCCGTCTCGAATAGCCCCGGGTGCCAGATCTCGATCTTGTCCAGCGCTCCCACCAGCAGCGCCTGCGAGTCCAGTCGCGCTGCCTCCTTCAGCCGGCCGGGAATCAAAATCCGCCCCTGGCTGTCCGGCTCCACTTCGACCGCGTTCGACAGCAGCGACAGCACCCACAGCCGCGCCTCCGGCTGGTGTCGCAGCAGCTCCTTCAACCGCTCCTCCACTCCCGCCCATTCCAACTCAGGATACAGCGCCAGCGCTGGCGCATACGCCTGCATCAGCACGAACCGCTGGGCGGGAGCCTCCCGGCGGAACGCCGCCGGCAGACTCACCCGCCCCTTTTCGTCCAGCTGATACAGGTAGCTCCCGAGAAACTTCGTTCCCCGGGCCAGCCCGGGCCCTGCCATGGCCGACTCCAAATGTTTTTGGCGCCCCACACTTCCCCACTTTCCCCCACTGCGCCAAGCTACCCCGCGGCCCTGGAGGCGTCAAGAGTTTCGTGGCGCGGGCGCCGTGGACGGCCCGGGTCGGGAAATTGCAAGCTGGACGCGCCGCGGCGTCGGTCGGTCGGATCCGGGAACAGGGGAGTGGATGGGGCTGCGCATCGGGCTGGTGATCCACCCGCACTGGGACGTGGAGCGGGTGGAGGAGCTGCGAGGGCTGGTCGAGCGGCTGCGGGGGGCGGGGCACACGGTGACGCCCCGGCTCACCTTCGAGTCGGGGGACGCGTACCGCTTCGCGCGGGGCGTGGCGTGCGCGCGCTACGAGCTGGTGATCGCGGCGGGGGGCGACGGCACCGTGAACGAGGTGGTGAACGAGCTGGTACGCTCCCGCTGGCAGCCGCGCCTGGCGGTGGTGCCGCTGGGCACGGCGAACGACTTCGCGGCAGGGCTCGAGATCCCGTCCAACCTGGCGGACGCGGTGGCGGTGGCGATCGAAGGCCGGGCCACGGTGGTGGATGTGGCGCGGGTGAACCGGCGCTGCTTCATCAACGTCTCCACGGGCGGCTTCGGCGCCGAGGCAACGGAGGCGGCGTCCGCGGAGACGAAGCGGGCGCTCGGCACGTGGGCGTATCTGGTGACGGGGGTGCGCAAGTTCGTCGAGCTGCGGCCATCGCGTGCCCGCTTTCGGGTGGACGGGAGAGAGCTGTTCGCGGGGGAGTTCCTGTTTTTCGCGGTCGGCAACGCGCGGCAGACCGGGGGCGGCAAGGTGGTGACACCGCGGGCGCAGTTCGGCGACGGCAAACTGGACGTGGTGATCGTGCCAGCGCTGCCGCGCATGGATTTCATCGCGTTGCTTCCCGATTTACGCGCGGGCACGCACCTCAACAGCCCCGACGTGCTCTATCTGCAGACGCCGGCGGTGGAGGTGGACGCACTGCAGGACCTGGTCGTGAACGCCGACGGTGAGCCGATGCGCGGGCGGCGCTTCCGCTACCGTTTGCTGCGCCGCCCGCTGTCGGTGATGGTGCCGTAGCGGATGAAACAACTCACCGCAGAGGCCGCTGAGCAGATTGCGGTGAAAAGAGCGCTCAGCGGCCGCGCTTGATCAGAAGCTGCTGGATCTCGATATACTGCTTGGTGGCGTCGATCACCTTCTGCAGGTTGATCGACGACTGCGTTTCGGCGTACGGTCCACTCTGCTGGAAGAAGTCGAGCGCGCGCTCGAACAGCGGCAGCGCCTCCTTGGCCGAAGCCGCCGTGCTCGGCTGCTGCACGCGGATTCCCCGCTGGTAAAGCACCCAGCCGCTCCAGAAGCTCCCCATCGCGCGGGTCTGCGCCGCGGTCGCGAGCTCACGGGCGAGGCTGAAGTAGTCGAGCGCCGCATCCTGCTGGCCCTTGCGGAACTTCTCGTTGTAGCCGGCAGAGAACACGGCGCGCGCGGCCTCGTCCGACTCGATCTCCTTGCGCTCGACCGCCTTCTGGAACGCGGCGCGAGCGCGCGCGAGCTGGCCC
>JACQPS010000163.1 GCA_016207445.1 Gemmatimonadota bacterium
CCGTTTTATCCGTCGTTCTACCCGCAGGAGATCACGGTCGAAGCGCTCGATGCGCGAGTGGCCGCGCAGCGGCTTGCCAAGGGGACGCTGCACGTCTACGCGGGGGGCGAAATCGCCGCCAAGGCCGCTGCGGGCAAGACCGGCAGCGTCAGCTCGCTCGGCGGCTATGTTGTCGCGACCTTCGACCGCGGCGCGCCGCAGTTCGCCGAGCGTGCCGCGCGCTGTGCAGCCGCGCCCAGCCTGAAGGGCGCGCTCGGCGCGGGCCAGGTCTGGCACCCGTACCCGGTCACGCCCTTCCACGCCGACTATCTGCACCACGCCGATCGCGCCGAAGCCGCGCGCGCCGCGACTCCAGCGCAGAAAAGCGCACGGGTGCCAGCCAGGCTCGAGATCATCGATGTGGCCGCGCTCGCCGCCCAGTCGAGCCCGCGTTACAACGGCTGGTCCGGGCCGCCGTGGGTGAGGCAGGGCTGGTTCCACGCTTATCTCCTGCTCGCGCCCGCAGTGAGCGAAGGCGCCACGCGCGCGCGGATCGAGGACATAGCGCGGCGACTCATGCGCGGCGATCATCGGAGCCTCGCGGAACGCATTGCGCTCGAGCGCAGCCTCGTCGAGCTTCTGCAGAGCGGCTGCGAGCGCGTCGTGCTCGGCTATACCGTGCGGCACGAGCGCCATGGCGCGGACTATTCGCAAGGCGTGGAGAACGTGGGCTACGACGCACTCGAGGGCCTCGCCTCGGCGATTTTTCCGCGCACCGTCAAGCTGCGCGACTTTCCCTGGAACGGCTGGCTCAATGCCGCGGCGCCGGCACCGCCTTCCAGCGCGTGGAATCCCGTCGTCGGCGGTTTCGGCGACGCGTTCGGGCGGCTCGTTTGGTGGGCGCTCGGCGATCCGGCGTTCCTGCCGTCGCCGCATGGCGGCGGCTGGATCGAGAACCGCGTGAGCGTGTCGGATACAAAGACGGGGACGCCGCTCGCGGTGCCCGAGGACGCTTTGGTGCCTGAGCCGGGCAGCGGGCGGCTCGTTCCCGCGGGACGCGGCAAGACGGCCGCCTCGCGCATCGTCTACCGCGTGCGCAATTCGGCCTTCCACGACGGCACGCCCATGAGCGTCGCGGACGTCCTCTATGCCTATGCCTTCGCCGCGGCCTGGGGCGCCGGCGATGCGGCGGATCCGGGCGTTGCACAAGCCACTGCGCTCGCGCGGAGCTGCCTGAAGGGCGTGCGCCTTGCGCGGGTGGAGACCGAAACCTTGAGCTTCGGCGAAGACAAGCTGCGCTACGAAGTGCCGGTAATCGAGGTCTACCTCGACGCCGGGTCCGGCGCTGAAGCGGCGAGCATCGCGCCGCCGTGGTCAACGCTGCCGTGGCACCTGCTTGCGCTGCTGGAGGAAGGCGTGCGCCGCGGGGTTTTCGCGCTTTCGGCGGCGGCCGCGGCGCGGGGCGGCCGGCCCGAGCTCGATCCGGTGCGCAACGCCGCGCTCGTGCGCCGGCTCGCCGGGCTTGCGCGCGAGCTCGAGGAGCGGGCGCACGTTCCCCCCGCGCTCGCACCGTATGTGAGCGCGCAGGAAGCGCGTGCGCGATACCGCCGGCTGCGCGAGTTCCACGCGGCGCACGGCCATTGGCTCGTGACCAACGGTCCCTACCTGCTCGAGCGCTGGGACGGGACGAAGGCGGTGCTGAGGGTCTTCCGCGATCCGAGTTATCCGAGGGGCCTCGGCAGCTTCAACGCTTACGCCGTGCCGCTCAAGGCGCATGTAACGCGGATCGAGGCGCGCGCCTACGGCGCGGAGGTCCACACCGAGACCGAGTGGCTCGAGCGCCTCGGGCGCGACGTGCGGATCGTGCGCGGCCCGTTCGCAGCGAAGCTCGCCGAGCGGCTCAGCGGCGCGGGCGCGCCGCCGGCACCGGTCTGCCACTACCTGCTCGTCGGTCCGGGCGGTGCGGTTGCGGCAGCAGGCGAAGTGCGCGCCGGCGCCACCGGCGCGTGCCGGCTCGATTTCACGCGCGGCGGGGGGAGGCCCGGACCGGGCGACTACCGGCTCGTGGTCGCCTCGGTGCTGGGAGGTAACGCCGTGAACGCCCCGATCAAGATCCTGCAATGGCATTATTGATGGTCGAGATGCCTGGATCGTTTTTCCTGCAGGCCGATCAGGGGGCGGCGGCAGCGCGCGAGCTTGTGGACTCGTACGAAAAAGGAGTCTAATGGTGACGGTCGTTCGGACCCGTTCACGGGGGCGAACGCGTGTAATCCGTTCGGATGAGGAAGCGTCGAAAGGAGGAGAGTTATGGACAAGGAACAGATCCATCAGGAGCGCCGCGGCTTCCTGAAGCAATTCGGCGCGACGCTGGGTGCGGCAGGCCTTGGGGCCGCCGGGCTCGGCAGCGCGCATGCTGCGGTCCAACCCAAGGGCAAGATCCCCGACAGACCGGTCAAGGTCGGCCACATCACGTTTCTTACCGGCCCGGCCGAACTCCTGGGTGGCCCGGGCCAGCGGGGACATGTCCTCGCCCATGAGG
>JACQPS010000011.1 GCA_016207445.1 Gemmatimonadota bacterium
AAGCGGGCGACGCGCGGATCGTTCGACTGGCCCAGCCAGAAGATCGCCTTCTTGCGCAGCTCGCGGTCGGGATCGCGCCGGGCGATGTCCATGAGCTTGTCGACCGCCGCGGCATCGCGCTTCTGCGAGTAAGCGAAGATGAGCTGCTCCTTCATCTCCCGGTCCTGCATCCGGTCGTAGAGCCCGACCAGGTCCTCGGTCGTGGCGCCGCCCTGGCTGGCCCAGAAGAGCGCCTTCTTGCGCGCCTCGAGTGGCTCCTTCTCGTTTCCGGCAACACCGAGCAGCCACTTGGCGTTTTCCGCGCTGCGCATCTGCGAGAGCGAGAAGAAGATCTTCTCCTTGAGCTCAGGACTGTCGAGCCGGCCGTACAGCCCGCGCAGGAACTCGGCGTTCGCTTCGGAGCGGTGCTGCCCGAGCCAGAAGATCGCCTGCTCACGCAATTCCCCGGGCGCGTCGGTCCGGGTCGCATAGGCGCGCAGCGCCTGCGATGCCTGCTCGCTCCGGTGCTGCGACAGCGCGAACAGCGCCTGCTTCTGGAGCTCCGTATCATCGGAGCTCTTCAGGATCTCCTCGAGCGCGCCGACCGCTCGCTGCGTGGGCACCTGCGACAGCCAGAACACGGCCTGCTTGCGCACCTCGCGGTCCGGGTCCTCGCGCGCGACGCCCAGCATGATCTCGGCAGTCTCCTCCGTCCGCTTCTGGGACAGCAGGAAGATCGCGCGCCGGCGGAGGGGGGCCGCGCACGCGTCGCGGCGGGCGAGGACGTCGCGCAGCACCGGCACGGCCAGCTCGGCGTTCATCTGGAGCAGCGCGTTCAGCACGGCGCTGCGGATGTCGTCCTCCTCGTCCGCGGGGCACGCCTGCGCCGCCGCCCCGGGCACGGCCGCCTTCGCCGGCGGCGCGGCCGGCGCCTTCGCCGGCGGCGCGGGTCTGGCCGCGCGCGGCGGCGTGGGCGGCCTGGGCGGTTTGGCCGCCTCGGCCGCGGCGGCGGCGATCTGCTCGGCGGCGCGGGTATCGCCCAGCCGGGCCAGCGCGCCGCGGATGCGCACGGCCAGGGCTTCCGCGTCGCCGCGGCTGACCGCCTGCGGATAGCGCTGCTTCTGCCGCTCGAGCGCGCGCAACGCGCTGCGCAGCTCGGCCGAGCCGCCGTGGCGATAGAGCGCGAAGGCTTCCCAGTAGAGCGCGTCGGGCGCGTACGCCGACTTCGGGTACTCGTCGGGGATCCGGCGGAAGAGCCGGGCCGCCTGCACGTGCTCTCCCCGGTTCAGCGCCTCGCGCGCCGACTTGTAGACCGCCTCGGCGGTGTCCTGCTGCGCCCAGCCAGGCGGCGGCAGCCGCTCGTCGAGCGCCTGCCCGGTGATTGCTTCATACGCGGGCGCGGCCGCAATCGGCGTGTGAGCCCGCTGGCTCGCGGCCGGCGCCGGGACGAGCGCGGCCGCCGACGTCGCCGCGAGCAGCGTCTTCAGTGCGTTCACGATGCCTCTCATGCGCGCTTTCTCCTTCAGGTCCCTGCCACGGCCGGGCCGGCGGGAATGGCCGTGCGCAGCCGGGGCAAGACGTCGCGCTGGCGCATCGACTTGCCGATCAGCTCCAGCTCGTCCGGCGTCGCTTCTCGCGAGAGCTGGACGATCTGGACGAGCACCAGCTCCAGGTCCTCCAGCAGCGCGCGCAGCTCCGCATCGCGTCCGGCGGGCGAGTCCAGCAGCAGGCGCGTGGTGGTCAAGACGTCGCGCGTAAACGCTGTGACCTGCGGATCGAGCGCCTGCCGCCGCGGCTCCGCTCGGAAGGACGTGAGCAGCGCCTCCGCCTGCGCCAGCGTCTGCACGGCCGCCACGCGGTACACCGCGCCAGTCGCACGTTCCCTTCCCGCGGCGACGTCGGCCAGGCCGCCTTCCCGGTCACGCGCCGCGCCCGGCAGCCCGCCCGGCTCCGCTACCTGGTCGAGCAAGGCGTCGCGCTCGGTGGCCGGCAGCGGTTGATCTCCCGCGAGGCCGACCGACGACGTCGTCTCCTGCGACCCTGATTCCGTGGCGATGCCCGCCGGCCCGCCGCCGATCGTGAGCCGGCCGATGCCGATGCCGAGCGCGAGCATGGCGGCGAGGCCGACGCCCCAGCGCCACCAGGACGGATGCCGCGGGCGCGCGGCCTGCTCCCGCTCCGCCGCGCGCGCCTGCGCGATGCGGGCCCAGAGCGCCTCGCGCGGCGCTTCCGGCGGCAGGTTGTAATCCTGAGCGGCGCCCCGTACGAACTCCTCGAATCGATCCTCGCTCATGACACCCACTCCCCGGCGAACTCCGCGAGCGCCTCTCTGAGCCGGGCACGCGCCCGGGAGAGCCGCGCCTTCGAGGTCCCCTCCGGAACCTCGAGCACCGCCCCGATCTCGTCGTGCGTGTAGCCTTCCACGTCGTGCATCAGGAACACCACCCGGTACGGTTCGGGCAGGCGGTCGATCGCGCGCCACAGTTTCGTCTTCAGGTCCGGCTCTGCGCTGCGCGACGTCGTCCCGGCCAGTGCGCCGGCTTCCTCCAGCTCCACCTCGCGCGAGCGAAACCGCCGCACCTTGCGCAGGCCATTCAAGGCCACCGACACGGCGACACTGTGCAGCCAGGTGCCGAACGCGGACTCGCCGCGGAACTCACGCAACCGGCCGAACGCGCGGATGAACGCGTCCTGCGTGAAGTCCTGCGCCAGGTCCTCGTCGCCGGCCATCCGGTACATGAGCCGGTACACGCGGTCCACGTGCAGGTCGTACAGCCGCCGCTCGGCGGCCGCGTCCCCCGACAGCACGAGGGCGATCAGCTTGTGTTCGTCCAAGCGCTTCCCGCGTCCAGGTCGGCCCGGCTTCTACTGGTCTGACACGAGATTGCTAAGAAACGTTGCGCCAAGCTAGAACGAAGCGCACGTGTACGTTCCACCGCATTGACGCAGTATGTGCACACGCACGCGTGCACGTGCACGCGCACCGCCGTCTGGCCCGAGCCGCGCCGCCGCTCTATAATATCGTGCACGCAGTGCACACCCCGATACTACACGCCTATGACGAGTGCTGCCAAGGGATTACGCGTGCCCGCCCGCCTGCAGCAGGAGATCGAGCGCGAGATGGAGCGGCGGGGGATCACGGAGTGGTCGGCCGCGGTCGTCGAGCTGCTGGATGAGGCGATCCGGATGCGGCGGGCGCCCGGCGTCGTCTTCGTGGACGGGCCGCGCGGCCGGCGCGCGGTGGTGGCGGGGACCGGCGTGGACGTGTGGGAGATCGTCGCCAGCTGGCGGGAGGTGGGGGAAGACTACCGGCGACTGCGCGCGGCGTACGAGTGGATGGCGGAGCCGCAGCTGCGGGCGGCGCTCAGCTACTACGAGTTCTATCCGGAGGAGGTGGACGCGCGCATCGCGTTGGAGGAACGGTGGACGCAGGAGCGGGTGCAGCGCGAGCTGCCGTTCACGACGCCGCGGCCGTAGTCCGTCGGGTGTGACGCATGCGCTTCCTGCTGGATGAGGACGTGAACCCGCGCGTGGCCGAGCTGGCGTGGGAGCTCGGACTCGACGTCAGCAGCGTGCACGAGATCAAGCGCCGCGGGCTCACGGATCACGATCAGCTCCAGCACGCGGCCGAGGATGGCCGCGTTTTCGTCACCCGCAACCTGGACGACTACCTCTTCTGGACGGCGGAGCTGTTCCGGTCGGGCGAGCGGCACGCGGGCGTGCTCTTCATCCCGCGCGGCCTGCCGAACGACCACCCGGACTGGATCGCGCGGGCGCTGAAGCGCTGGGTCTATGGCCGGCAGCAGCTCGCGGGCGAGCAGGATTTCGGCAGCTACCACGTCGACTTTCTGGC
>JACQPS010000164.1 GCA_016207445.1 Gemmatimonadota bacterium
CCGCCTCCGCCGACGACATCAAGAAGGCGTATCGTCGGCTCGCCAAGCAGTATCATCCGGACGCGAACCCGAACGACCCGCAGGCGGCCGAGCGCTTCAAGGAGATCGGCGAGGCGTACGCCGTCCTGTCCGACGCGCAGAAGCGGGCCCAGTACGACCAGATGCGCAAGCTCGGGCCGTTCGCCGGCTTTGGTCGACCGGGCGGCCCCGGCGGCGAGGGCTTTCAGTTCTCCTTCGGTGACCTGGGCGATCTCGGCGGGCTGGGCGACCTGTTCAGCTCGATCTTCGACTTGGGAAAGCGACGCCGAGCACGCGCGCAGCCGGAGCGCGGCCGCAACATCGAATACTCGGTCGAGATCTCGTTCCTCATGGCCGCGCGCGGCGGCAAGCTGAACATCACGGTTCCGGTGACGGAGGAGTGCGCCACCTGCGGCGGCAGCGGCAGCGCGCCGGGAACACGCCCGCGCACCTGCACCGAGTGCGGCGGCACGGGCATGATTTCCTTCGGCCAGGGTGGCTTCGCCGTGCAGCGGCCGTGTCCCGCCTGTTACGGCCGTGGGCAGGTGCCCACGCAGCCCTGCCCGACCTGCGGCGGCACGGGTCAGGTCCGCGAGCAGCGCCAGATCGCGGTGGCCGTCCCGGCCGGCGTCGATACCGGCTCCAAGCTCCGACTCGCCGGGCAGGGTGAACGCGGCGCCGGCGGCGCGGCCGGCGATCTCATTCTCAGCTTCCGGGTCAAGCCCCACCACTTCTTCCGGCGCGACGGACTCGACCTGCACTGCACCGTCCCGATCAACCTGGCCCAGGCCACGCTCGGGTCGAAGATTCGCGTGCGCACCATCGAGGGGAAGAAAGTCGCGTTGCGTGTCCCACCAGGCACCCAGAGCGGTACCCGCTTCCGGATTGCCGGCCTCGGCATCGAGAGGAACGCCCGGCGCGGCGATCAGTACGTGCAGGTGAAGATCGTCGTCCCCGAGCAGCTCGACGCCGAGCAGGAGCGCCTGATGAAGGAGTTCGCCCGCGCGGCGGAGCTCAAGTACTGAACCAACTGTCGACTGCTTCACGCGGGTGGACTGCCCTGAATGATGCGAATCAGCAGCACCGCGATCGCAATGATCAGCAGCAGGTGAATGAATCCGCCCAGCGTGTAAGACGACACCACGCCCAGCAGCCACAGCACCAGCAGGATGACGAAGATAGTCCAGAGCACGACGGCCTCCTGGCGTTCGTTGCCTTGCCGGGAACCAGTCAGTGCAAGAAACAGACACCTGGCCCGTTGTTGGGGCGCCTGAAGCGAGGGGAGGCGCGCCATGCTGGTCATCATCCGCGAGGACTTCGAGGACATGAGCCGGGAGGCGGGCCGGCTCGTGGCCGAGCGGCTGCGTCGCAAGCCCAACCTGATCCTCGGCCTGGCGACCGGCGGCACGCCGCTCGGCCTGTACGGCGAGCTGATCCGGTTGCACCGGGAGGAGGGGCTGGACTTCTCCAAGGTGACCACGTTCAACCTGGACGAGTACGTGGGGCTCCCGCCGGAGCATCCCCAGAGCTACCACCACTTCATGCACGAAAACCTGTTCCGGCACCTGAACGTGGACGCGCGCTACATCCATATCCCGGCCGGGATGGCCACGGACGTGGAGGCACACTGCGAATGGTACGAGGAGGCGATCCGGCGGACCGGTGGCATCGACCTGCAGGTCCTGGGTATCGGCGCGAACGGGCACATCGCGTTCAACGAGCCGGCCTCCTCGCTCGGCTCGCGCACGCGCGTCAAGACGCTCACGCTACAGACGCGCCAGGATAACGCCCGCTACTTCGGGTCGGTGGAGAAAGTGCCGCGCTACGCCCTGACCATGGGCATCGGCACGATCATGGAAGCGCGGGAGCTGCTGCTGCTGGCCAGTGGGGAGGGCAAGGCGGAGGCGATCCGGGCCGCGGTCGAGGGCCCGATCACCGCGCTGGTGCCGGCGTCCATGATCCAGATGCACGGCCGTGCGTTCGTCATCATCGACCGCGCTGCGGCCTCGCGCCTGGAGCACACGCAGTTCTATTCGCGTTCGCTGGAAGAGGCCGTGATCCAGCGCCGTAACACCGGTCGACCGTCGACCGTCGACAGTTGACAGTCGACCATGGCGAAGACGTTTCAAGACGAGAACTGGCTGGTTTGGGAGGCGTTCGCCTCGGCCGGCGACTTCGGCTACTCGACCCGCCCGCACATCGTCTTCCACTGCGTCACGGACCGCTCGCTTCGCCCCCGCTACTGCGAGCAGGAAGGGGACAAGGCGGATGCCGAGAGGGTCGTCGCCAGCGCCTCTCCGAACGAGTTGCTCGAGCTTCTGCACCGCGCGCAACCGGTCGATTGAAGCCCGGCCTCAGTACGTCTCGTCGTCCCTGTCCTGCTCGACATCCTCGGTCGCCGGCTCTTGCACGACCGGCTCTTCCTCATCGATGTCGATCTCGTCTACCTCTTCCTCGGCCGCGGGCGTTTCC
>JACQPS010000165.1 GCA_016207445.1 Gemmatimonadota bacterium
CCTGGAAATGACCGACGACCTTCCCGCCCGCTGCGCGCCAGCGGTGCACCGTCGGGTGTTCGGGGTCCTCGACCAGCTCGCGGCAGCGCTCGAGCAACGCGTCGAGCGGCAGTCGATCCCAGCGCTCCGGCGGCTCCATCACGCCCGGCTCCCTCACGGCCGGCTCCATCGAGGGCGGCTCGGCCGCGAGCGGCAAGGACCGTCGCATCATCTTCAGCCGTGCCTCCACACGGGCCGCCGCTTCTCCAGGAATGCGGTGATCCCCTCGTGCGCATCGGCGAGCCGCATGAGCTCGTCCAGGTAAACCGACTCGGCGCGCTCGAGCGCGACCTCGACGGGGGCCGCCAGCGACTTGCGCACTACGCGCTTCGCGAGTCGCAGGACGGGGCGGCTCGAGCCGGCCAGCTCGCCCACCAGCTCATCCACGCGTTCACGCAGCTCGTCCACGGGATAGACCCGCCCCACGAGCCCCAGCTCCCGTGCCTCGGCTGCGGACAGCAGCCGCCCGGTCAGGATGAGCTCGAGCGCGTGCTGCCGCCCGATCAGGCGTGGTAGCAGGACGGCCGCGGCGGGAGGAAACACGCCCAGCCGGATCTCTGGTTGCCCGAGCCGCGCACTCTCCGCCGCGAGCACGAGATCGCACGCCAGCACCAGCTCCAGTCCGCCGCCCAGCACGGAACCGTGTACGGCCGCGACGACCGGGACGGAAAAATCCAGCAACCGGCGCACGACGCCGTGGAAGGCAGGCAGCGCCTTCCCGATGCGCTCCGCCGTGTGGTCCGCCACATCCACGCCGGCGCAGAAGCCGCGCCCCCGTCCCTCCAGCACGACCACGCGCACGCTCTCGTCCGCATCCACTGCGGCGAGCGTCCGGTCGAGCTCCTCGAGCATCGCGAGATGCAGCACGTTCAGCGGGGGCCGGTCCAGCGCCACCCGGGCCACGCCGCCGGTCTGCGTCAGGTGGACCCATTCCTGGCTCATCGTGGCTCCTGTGCGCTGTCCCGGTCGCGCCGCGCCGCGGCGCCGCCCAGTGCGCCCCCGCAGGCGCCGCAGTACGCGAAACCGGATGGCAGCCCCTGCGCACCACAGTGGGGGCAATCCAGCTCGTACGATCCCCAGAGGAACTCGCTCGACCCGCCCGTCGCCGCGCGCTCGCGCAGCTCCATCGCCCGCGCCGGCCTGCGTTCGACGAACGCGCGCATCCCTTCCCACGGCTCGAGGCTCGCGTAGTGCAGCGCCAGCCACTCCCGGCCGTGCCCGATCGTCTGATACCACGCGAGCTCCTTCCAGAAGTTCACCTGCTGGCGCGTGTAGCGCGTGCATTCCGGAAAGTACTGGAGAAGACGCTCCACCAGCCGCTCGATCGCCTCATCCAGCTGCGCCAGGCTGATCGAGTACCCGTCCCGTTCCGCCAGTGCGCTCTCGATCTCCTCTGCCGTGGCGCCCCGCACGTACTCGCCGCCCCGACACACCGACGGCACCACCTCCGTGACCAGACCCCACTCCAGCGCCCGTGCCGCCGGGATGCGCTCGTTCAGCAGCAGCATCTGCCGGGCGCGCCGGTCGCCCACCGCGAGCGGAAGCCACTGTGTGGCCCCGCCGCACGCCACGCTCCCCACTCGCGTCCCGACCTGCCCGATCCACGCGTGCTCCGCCATCACCGCCAGGTCGCACGCCAGCTGCGACTCGTTCCCGCCCCCAACCGCCATCCCGTTCAAGCGGGCGATGACCGGTTTCCCCGCCCGCAAGATGCTCTCGATGTAGCCCTCGAACAGGCCCATGTACTTCCAGTAGTCCCGCGGCCGCGACGTATAGCAGCGCTGGTACTCCTTCACGTCTCCCCCCGTGCAGAACGCACGGTGCCCCGCTCCCGTCAGCACGATCACACCCACCGCATCGTCCACCGACGCGTCCTGAAACGCAGTCTGCAGCTCCAGGAGCGCCCGCGTGCTGTACGCGTTGTGATGCTGCGGCCGATTGATGCTGACGCGCGCCACCCAGTCCGCCTTCGTGTACTGCACTTCTTCGAACGCGAACGAACCGGCTGGCCGCGGCTCGAGCGGACCCATGCGTGTTCTCCCCGGAGCGGGGCGGCGGGGGCTCCGCCGCGCGCACGTCGCCACGTTGGAGGGATAGGCGGCGGTCGGGCGGTCGGCCCGACCCGATGGGGGACGCACAGGCAACGCCCATACCATTTGCCCATCCACTGCATCTGCAACTGCTTACCGCGAATCGAACGTCCGTTCGATTACGCCAGCCTGTCCCACAACGGCACTGGCACTGGGACTTTTCGCGACACACAGCGCCACCCGATACCCGCTTCTAAACTCGGTGAGGTCAGCGACTCTCTCCCACACACGATGGGTTCGGCAGTGGTCCGGTGGCCCCTTTCGGTCCCGCCAAGCCGAGCTTTGCGCAAGTCCGCAGCGCGTTGCTCTACCGTGATGGTGAAGGCTCGGCCTCGAGCTTCGTACGGGTCACCCCACGAGAAAGGGCGGCCCTGGGGTGATATGTCCCAGGGCGAGGCGCCGAGCCTCAGCTGTGGGGAGGGGGGCCCGGCTTTGGCGGAGCCACGTAACTGTCAAGATTTGCAATCGATTCCGGTGGCAAGGTCATGCAGGAAATAGCGGCCCTGAGAGGAGGGCGCGCCGCTTGCTTCCCCGCGTCTGACCTGGAGCTGCTCGATGCGCGCGCACGCGTTGCTTGCGTGGGCGGGGGGCCGGCTGGTCACTGCCTCCCGTAATGCGACCGGTCGCCGAGACGGTTTCTTTCGCTTCCCGACAGATACTACGTCGGGGTCTTGCTGGACGCCGGCGAGATCGTGCCGCAAAGAGGAGGTTGGGTGCCCGCAAACACGCTCTTCGAGGCGAAGCGGGAAACGGCGACGGTGACCGAAGCCCACGAGGGCGGGCCGTCGGTCCACGAGATGAGTCGCCGCGGCTTGCTCGATCATCTGACGAAGATCGGCGCGGGGGCTCTCGCCGCCGCGATGAGCGTTGGCGGCGCGCTCCCTGCGATCGCCCGAGCGCAAGCGGCGCCGGCGTCGCCGCGTCCCACGCGCCGGAAGTTTCGTTACGGCATGGTGATCGACACGCGCCGGTGCGTGGGATGCAGGGCCTGCATGGTGGCCTGCAAGGCCGAGAACAAGACCCCGCCCGGTGTCTTCTATACGGTGGTCTTCGATCACGTCATCGAACCCCGGATCGACGACAAGCCGCTGTTCCTCACCAAGCCCTGCTTCCATTGCGAGCACCCGCCCTGCGTGGACGTCTGCCCGGTTTCCGCGACCTACAAGCGCGAGCAGGACGGCATCGTGGTCGTGGACTACGACCGCTGCATCGGCTGCCGCTACTGCATGACGGCCTGCCCCTACTCGGCGCGCTGGTTCGATTTCGACGAGAACTACCCCGCCGTCGAGCAGGAGACCCGGTACGCCGAGGTGCCCTCGCCGGAGTACAACCAGTTCCGCCGGCGCGAATCGGGGAAGTCGCCGGTCGGCAACGTCCGCAAGTGTCACTTCTGTATGCACCTGCAGGACGAGAACGGGGAGTACGACAAGGCTGCCGGGCGCTGGCCGGCGTGCGCCAAGACCTGCACGGGCAAGGCCATCCATTTTGGCGACTTCCTGGATCCGGAAAGCGAGGTTTCGCGGCTCGTGCGGGAGCGGGTCGCGATCCGGCTGAAGGAGGAGCTGGGGACGGAGCCGAACGTCTTCTATCTCTTGTAGCGAGCAAACCGTGGCTAACCCTGTTGCCGATCCCCTTGGTCCCGATCCCAGCACCGCGTGGATGAAGCGCGCCTTCTGGATCGTCGGCTTCGCCTTCCTCGCTGCCGGCAGCGTGGGGCTGGCCGACCGGGTGATCAACGGCCACATCCACGCCAACTACGGCAGCATCGTCACCTGGGGCCTGTGGGTGGCGGCTTACATCTATTTCATCGGGCTCTCTGCCGGCGCCTTTCTGGTTTCCTCGCTCGTGTACGTGTTCAACCTGCGGCGCTTCGAGAGCATCGGCCGACTTGCACTCTTCACCGCGCTGGTGACCTTGCTGCTGGCGCTGCTGTCGATCGTGTTCGATATCGGCCACATGGGGCGGGCCTGGCACGTGATGGCCTACCCGAATTTCAAGTCGCCGATGGCGTGGATGATCTGGCTCTACGCCGTCTATTTCGCGATCCTGGTCGCGGAGATCTGGTGGTTGCTGCGCCGTGACTTCGTGCGGGGCGCGCGCGAGCCGGGCTGGCACGGCCACATCTATCGATGGCTTACCCTCGGCTCGCGCGACGACTCGGACGCGGGCCAGGCACGCGATCGCCGCCGCGTGCGCGTGCTCGCCACGATCGGCGTGCCGCTCGCCATCATGTTTCATGGGGGAGTCGGGGCCCTCTTCGCCAGTGTGGCCGCTCGCCCCCACTGGCACAGCGGCCTCTTCCCGATTCTGTTCCTTCTCTCCGCGCTGGTCAGTGGCGGAGCACTGCTCGCCGTCGTGGCGACCATCTTCCAGCACGGCCTGAAGCGCAACCGCGACACCGTCCTCGCGCTGGGCCAGGTCGTGCTCGCGTTGATGCTGCTCGACGTGCTCTTCGAGATCTCGGAGTTCCTGGTCGCGTTCCGCGGCGGCATTCCCGGGGAGGTCGCGGGTCTCAAGCTCGTCATCAGCGGACCGTACTGGTGGGTGTTCTGGGGCTGGCAGACGGTGATCGGGACCATCATCCCGATCCTGCTCCTCGCTCTCCCGACCCGACGCGATCCGCGCTGGGTCTCGCTCGCCTGCTTGCTGATCGCCGCAGGCCTGTTCGGGCTTCGGCTCAACATCGTCATTCCGGGCCTGGCGGTCGAAGAGATCCGGGGCCTCGGCCAGGCCGTGGCGTCCATGCGCGTTCATGCGCACTACTTCCCGAGCGTGACAGAATGGTTGTTGACCGCCGGCATCGTCGGGCTTGGACTCGTCGTCTTCGGCTTGGGCGAAATGCTCCTGCCGCACTCCGATGGGGAGGTCGGGCATGTACCCGTTCGATGAGCGGACCGGGCGACGTCGATTCCTGAAGGTGCTCGGCGCCGCGGGCGCCGCCGCCGGGGCCGGTACGCTCCCCGGCTGCGCGAGCTTCGGCTCGAAGGAGCACGAGCTCGCGAAAGACGCCGTCGCCAAAGCCCGTTGGGGCCGCGAGGCCGGCGCATGGATCCCGTCCTGCTGCAACATGTGCGGCGGCCAGTCCGGAATCCTCGTCCACGTGGTCGACGGCGTGGTGGAGAAGATCGAGCCCAACCACTGGAATCCGAATAACTACTCGAACATCTCGAGCGACTTTTTCGACGGCTACAGCGAGGCGTACGGCTGCAAGGAAGGCGGCGTCATCTGCCCCAAGGGGAACGCCGGCATCCTTCAGCTCTACGATCCCGACCGGGTTAAGACGCCGCTCAAGCGGCGCAACCCCGAGCGGGTCCCGGGCGCCGATCCGCAATGGCAGGAGATCTCGTGGGAGCAAGCGCTCGATGAGATCGCCGGCAAGATGCGAGCCCTGCGTGACGCCGGCGACGCGCACCAGCTCTTGTGGATCAGCGAGGACCACTCGTTCACGCACATTCAGGATGATTTCTGCAAGCTGTTCGGCACTCCCAACTACGGTGTGCACTCGAACCTGTGCGACGTGGCCCGGAAGGCGTCGTTCAAGGTAGTCATGGGCCACGACCGCCCGCTCGCCGACTTCATACAAGCGAAGTACATCCTGCTCTTCGGTTGGAACCCGACGAGCGCGACCAAGTGGATTTTCCTGCCGCGCATCATCACGCGGGCGATCGAGCGGGGCGCGCGCCTGGTCGTCATCGACCCCTATCTGTCCGACACGGCGGCCAAGGCGCACGAATGGGTGCCGATCCGGCCCGCAACCGACGGCGCGCTCGCCCTCGCCCTGGGCCACGTCATCGTGCGCGACGAGCTCTACGACCGCGAGTTCGTGCAGAAGTGGACGGTCGGGTTCGACCGGTACCGCGACTACATCCGGGACAAGACGCCCGAATGGGCCGAGGCGATCACTTCGGTGCCGGCCGCAACCATCGAGCGGCTGGCGCGCGAGCTCGCCGCGACCAAGCCCGCGCTCGTCGACGTCTGGAGCGGCCCGGGCCAGCACAGCAACGGCGTCCAGGGAGGCCGCGCGATCGCGATGCTCAACACGCTGGTCGGGGCCTGGGATCGTCCTGGCGGGATGGTGATCCCGGACAAGCGCGGCGAGAAGCACACCGAGGTAGAGCCGGACGAGCGGGCCGAACACACGCTCAAGCAAGCGCGGTTCGACGAGCTCGAGAAGTACCCGCTCGGGCACAAGTCGGGGGTCTACACCCGGCTGTTTTCGAACCTGGCCGAGGGAGGAGGGCCCTACGCGGCGAAGATGCTGATGTGCATCTTTCAGAACCCGATGATGTCGGTTCCCGGCACACCCATCGTCGCGCGCGCCTTGGCCCGGCTCGAAACCGTCGTCGTCATCGACACCATGATGAGCGAGACGGCGATGATGGCCGATTACGTTCTGCCGGGAACGGTATACCTGGAGCGCTACGACCTGAACTCCCACTGGGTCACCTGGCCCGTGCTCGGCCTCCGCCAGCCGGTGGTCAAACCGTTGTTCGGCCAGCCCGCCGAGTACGAGGTCGTCGCCGCGCTCGGTCGCCGGCTCGGCCTGCGCGATAAGTCCGGCAAGGACTTCTTCCGGACCGGCCCGCTCTCCGGCGCTCCGCTCGAGGATCTGACAGCCTGGTACGAGGACTATCTTTCGAACGAGCTCAAGAAGGGAGCGCCGGGGATCACGCTGGAGCAGCTCAAGTCCTTGCCCGGCGCGGTATGGGTAGATCGAGGCGGGACGAAGTACGAGAAGTACGCTGAGCCGATCCCCACGGGGAAGCTTGCCGTGGCCTGGTTCGATGGCGACCGGCGCGCGGACGGAACCGCGGTCTATGACAGGCCGAAGGACCGGGGCGGCAGGCGGATCGGCACCGTGATCGGCGGTGTGCCCGTCACCGGCTTCGCCACGCCGAGCGGCAAGGTCGAGTTCTTCTCCGCCAAGCTGGCGGAAAAGAAGGACGCCCTCGGCCGTGCGGTCGATCCCCGGCCCGTCTACGCCCCGCGCGACTGGCAGCCGTCGCCGGAGTACCCGCTGTTCCTGATCAACTGGAAGGAAACGAGCCACACGCACACGCGCACCCAGAATAACCCGTGGCTGCTCGACATTAAGCCCGAGAACCCGTTGATCGTTCACCCCGACACGGCGGCGCGCTTCCGGGTCGCCGACGGTGACACGGTCGTGGTCGAGTCGCCGTACGGCAGCGTCACGGCCCGTGTCGCGACATCGCGCCGCATGCATCCCGAGGTCGTCGGGCTCCAGCACGGTTTCGGCCACTGGGCGCTCGGTCGGCAGGCCCGCGGCCGGGGCACCTCGGATGCCGCGCTCCGGCCGGCCACGGCCGATCCGCTGTCCGGGATGGCGCTCCACAAAGAAACCTGTGTTCGCCTGCGCCGGATCTGATCAGTGGGAGGCGGACCGTGAAACTGCCGACTTCGCTCATCATCGCTCTGCTGCTTGCGGCCCCGACGATCCGGGCCCAGACCGCGATGGCGGGAGCCGCCGCGGACACCCTGCCGCCCAGGGCTCCGGCGCAATGGTACGAGAAGATGCGCATCAGCGGTCTGCTGTTCGGCGACGTCTACTGGGTCGCGGCGCACCACGACTCGGAGCTGGAGGATCGCAATGGGTTCTGGATCCGCCGGATTTATCTCACGTTCGACAACCAGCTGAGCGAGGCGTTCGACGCCCGCCTCCGCTTCGAGGTGGCGAGCCCGGGCGACTTCGCGAGCGCGGCCAACCTCGATCGGCCGATGGTCAAGGACGCCTACCTGCGGTGGAAAGGGGGGCATCACCAGGCGCTCCTGGGGATCTCGCCCTCGCCGACCTACGAGGTCGTCGAAACGCTGTGGGGATACCGCTCGGTCGAGAAGACGCCCGCCGATCTCCAGCGGCTGAGTCCGTCGCGCGATTTCGGCCTCGCCCTGCGGGGCGAGCTCACGCCCTCGAAGACCGTTCGCTACCACCTCTTCCTGGGAAACGGCGCCGGCACGGGCACCGAGACCAACAAGGGGAAGAAGGCGATGCTGTCGCTCGGCTTCGAGCCCGATCCGAGGCTGGTCCTCGAGCTGTATGGCGACTACGAGGACCTGCCGGGTGACACCAGCCGATCCGTGCTCCAGGCCTTTGCCAGCTTCCGGTTCGACCGCGGGCGGCTGGGTATACAGGTCTTCCGTCAGTGGCGCGATCACGGCGAAGAGGGCGAGAGTGAAACGATCGACTTCGGGTCCGTCTTCGGGGTCGTCGATCTCCAGGAGAGGCTCAGTCTTCTCGCCCGCTACGACCACATGTTCGACGCAAACCCCGAGGGGCCGAAGATCGCGTACCTGCCGCTGCACGCGCGCTCGCAATCGAATCTCCTCATCCTCGGATTGGAGTACCGGCCGCTGGCGACAGTCAGCGTGATTCCCAACGTCGAGTACGTCTTCTATCAGGCTTCCACAGGCGCGGGTGCGCCGGACGGCGACTGGATCCCGCGGCTCACCTTCAGTTACCGCTTCTGAGATCCAAACCAGAGGAGGGAGGCGTCCCTTGACGCGCGAGCCGACACCGCCGAGGACCTTCGAGCAGTTCATCGCCCGCTACCCCAAGCTCGGACGCGCCTGGGATCAGATCGCCGAGGCGGGCGCCGACGGTCCGCTGGACGAGAGAACGCAGCGCCTGATCAAGCTCGCGGTCGCCGTGGGGGCGCTGCGCCAGGGCGCGGTCCACGCCAACGTGCGCAAGGCGATCGCCATGCGGATCCCGCGCGAGGAGATCGAACAGGTGGTGGCCCTCGCCGCCGGCACGCTCGGACTGCCCGCTTCGGTGGCGGTCTATTCCTGGATGCAGGACTTGTGGGAGGCGCAGCCTGGCTCCTCGAATTGAGCAGCGTCACGTGATAACGCCGCAGACGGCTGGGCACGGAGTCCCGGCAGATGGTGAGGCCGGTTCGGCAAGCACGCGTGCACGTTTGCCGCTACTCGAGCCGCCCGCCGCACAGCAACGTATCCGCGCGTTTGCGGCACGGCTGCCCTCCGAGCTTGCTCGTGATCGAGGGGTTCTCGCGCTACGGCCTTGCCTCGGTCGAGATCGAGGAGAGCGGCGCGTGTTTCGATCTCACGCGCGTCGCGGGGGAACCGCGCCGGTGGCGCCTGCGTCGGCCCGAGCCGCATAGCCTGCGTCCAGTTTTCCCCGAGCGGCTCCTGCGCCGCCTCGCTGCGGACATGCTGGGGGCCAGGGAAGCCGCTGGCACCGGTTGCCGCAGTCTGAACGGGCACGGCCCCGCGGGGCGAACCGCGGCGCCGCTTGGGCAGTGCCGCGGTTCGTTTCGTCTCGGGCATAGCACTCACCGATTCTCCACCAGACAGCCTCTTGTCGCGTATCGAACGTCCGCTCCAACCGGCCAGCCGCTTCCCACACCGCCCCTTACGCCGGGACTTTTCGCGACAGCAGAGCGTCATGCCATGGCTCGAAGATAACCAAGCCGTCCCGGCAATGGCCCGAGGCGGGGAAGTGGGACCACGAAAAGGCCGTTGGGTTTTCCGGCCCTCGCTCTCACCGATGAGGTCGGCTTTGTTAAGCGTTTATGCGACTTTGGGCCATTTCGTCCCAGCAACGCGGCGCGCAGCTTCTGTGATCGGAAAACAGCAACTCGCGTCGTCGTCAGGAGTTAGGTGATTTTTCCGGTGAGGGGAACGGGCATTGCTTGCGGGCGTTTCCGCCGCCCGCTGG
This sequence comes from Gemmatimonadota bacterium, assembly GCA_016207445.1. Taxonomy (GTDB): domain Bacteria; phylum Gemmatimonadota; class Gemmatimonadetes; order Longimicrobiales; family RSA9; genus JACQPS01. The sequence continues at coordinate 9,826 of JACQPS010000165.1, forward strand.
CTGAATGCTAGCAGTGAACGACCTGCCGGAGGATTGATGCTGCGGGGTTTCTGGATCGCCGGCGTTTCTCTGCTGCTGGTCATCGGCGCCGTGCTCGTGGGCTCTGGGCGCGAGCGCTCTGTCCGGCAGCCGATACAGTTCAACCACGCGAAGCACAAGGCGGCGGGCCTCGAGTGCTCGTTCTGCCATCAAGGAGTCGATGGCCAGGCGTTCGCGGGCCTGCCGCCGCTGGAGACGTGCGCAATCTGTCACACGGCGCCGATGACGGAGAGCGCGGAAGAAGCCAAGCTGGCCACGCTCATCGTCAAAGGTGAGCCGGTGCCATGGCAGCGGCTGTACGGCCTGGCGCCGCACGTGTTCTTTTCGCATCGCCGGCACCTGCAACTGGCCCAGCTCGAGTGCAAGACGTGTCATGGTCCCATCGAGGATGCGACGACCCCGCCCGTGCGCCCGGCCGTGAAGCACTCCATGAAGTGGTGCATGAGCTGCCACGAGCAACGGGGTGCCTCACTGGACTGCATGGCCTGCCATCGATAGGAGATCGACAGGAGGCGGTGTGGAGGTAAGTCGGCGGAAGTTTCTGCAGCTCACGGTGGTGTCCACTGCGGGTGTCGCGCTCGGCGACGGCGGCACACAGCTCGGGAACGTACTCCAGGCGTCCGAGCAGGAAGAGCGCGTTCCGAACGGAGTCGAGCAGTGGCTGCGGACGACGTGCACCCTTTGCCCCGGCGGTTGCGGCGCGCGTGTGCGGCTCATCGATACGCGCGCGGTCAAGCTGGACGGCAATCCGCTGCACCCGGTGACCCGCGGCGGTTTGTGTCCCGTGGCGGAAGCGGCGCTGCAACTGGTTTACAGTCCGGATCGCCTGACCGAACCGATGCTGCGCGTCGGCGGGCGCGGCCAGGGGGAATGGCAGCCACTGAGCTGGGAGCGTGCATTGCAGATCCTGGCCGACGGGCTGCGCTCACACCGGGACAAGGAGGGAGCGGAGACGCTCCTGCTGGTGCTCGGGCGTTCGCATGGGCTGGCGCCGGAGCTATTGCGCCGCTTTGCCCACGCCTATGGCACGCCGGAAGTGCTGGAGCTGACGTCGGGCGATCCGGCCGCGGACGCGCTCTGGCTCACGCAGGGCATTCGTACGACACCGGCATACGATCTGGAGAACGCCCATTACGTGCTGAGCTTTGGCGTGCCCCTCGTCGATGGTTGGCATGGACCCGTGCGGCAGATGCTCGCGCTGGCGGAAATGCGCCAGGCGACGCCCGGACACCGAGGAAAGCTGGTACAACTGGAGGCGCGGCTTTCGCCCACGGCCGCGAAGGCGGACGAATGGATCCCGCTCGCTCCGGGGACGGAGGGCGCCCTCGCGCTCGGCATCGCCCACGTGCTCGTCGCCGAGGGGTTTTACAACCCCGCGTTCGTGGCGGAGCGGACGTTCGGCTTCGAGGATTCGACGGATGCGGCGGGAAATCGCCAGCCGGGCTTCCGGTCCATGGTTCTGGAGCAGTACGCCCCCGCTCGCGTTGCCCAGATCACGGGGGTCAGCGAAGAGACGATTCGCCGTCTGGCGACCGAGTTCGCCCGCTTCGGGCCGGCTCTGGCGATTGGGCCTATCGGCGGCCACAGCAACGCCGTCGAGAGCGCACTCGCGGTGCACGCGCTGAATGCGCTGGTCGGCGGCATCGAGTCCGTTGGTGGTGTGCTTGTGCCGCCCGTTCCTGTATTCCCTGAACTACCGCCCGTCGACCCGGATCCCAAGGCCAGGGAGGGCCTCGCCTCGGCCCAGCGCAGTCCGGGCGATGCATTGCTGCCGCTGAACGGCCGTGTGGCCAACCTGGCTCCCTGGCTGGAGCGCCTCTCCGACGTCACCAAAGTGCTGCTGCTGTGGGACGCCAACCCGCTTTTCAGCGATCCAGAAGCCAAGCGGTGTCACGAGGCGCTCGAAAAGATTCCGTTGATTGCCACGATCGCGCCCTTCCTGGATGAGACCGCGGCTTTTGCCGACCTCGTCCTGCCGGAAAGCACCTTCCTCGAGAGCTGGGACGTGCTGGACTCTGCGCCCGGTCTGCCGGACCAACTCGTTGGCCTGACGCAGCCCGCGCTCGCTGCGCGTGGCCAGGCGAAGAGCGCGGGCGAGATCGTGCTCGCCTTGGCTCGAGAATTGGGCGGGAGCATCGGTGCGGCCTTCCCATGGGAGAGCATGGAGCAGGTGGTGCGCGCAAAAGTCGACGGGCTGGTTCGCGACGCGCAGGGCGGCGTCTTTCCGGAAGCGGCCGCCGCGCAAGGGAACGAGGCCGCTGCGACACCGGATTACGAGTCTCCCGATGCGCTCTGGCAGGATCTGCTGAACCGCGGCGGATGGTCCGGGCGACCGCGCGAATACGGCAACTGGCGCCGGGCCCTGCAAACGCGCTCCGGAAAATACGAGTTCTCCTCGCAGAATCTGCGGGACGCGATCACGGCCGCCGTGCCCCGCGAACCGATGCGGGCGCTCCTCAAGACTTTTGACGCCGATTTCACGGACCCGCGCCTTCTGCTTCCGCACTACTCCACGCCGCTTCCGGAGGACGTGGACGGCTTCCCGCTGCGGCTGCTCCTGTTTCGCACGCTCGCGCTCGGTGCGGGCGAGCACGCCAACCAGCCCTTCCTCCAGGAGATCGTCGCGCCACACGTGAACGTGCAGTGGGACTCGTGGGCCGAGCTGAATCCGGTGACCGCGGCGTCGCTCCAGATCGCTGATGGCGACTGGATCTGGCTGGAGTCGCCGCACGGCCGCATCCGGGTCAGGGCGAAGCTTTGGCCGGGTATCGTCCCCGGAGCCGTCGCCCTGCCGCTCGGACAGGGGCACACGGCGGTCGGGCAGTACGCGCGCGGTACGGGCGCCAATCCCATCGCGCTGCTCTCGGCTACGCGGGATCCGCTGAGCGGTGCGGCAGTTTTGTCGGCGCGAGTGCGAGTGACCAGGGCGTGAACAACGAGGAGCGATGAGCGCGGACAAGACACAGCCTCTGTGGGGCATGGTCATCGATCTCGACCGCTGCACCGGCTGCCAGGCGTGCGTGGTCGCCTGCAAGCAGGAGAACAACGTTCCGTTCTCCAGCCGAGAGGAGGCGGCCTACGGCCGGGAGATCTCCTGGATCAGGGTGATGGCGGTGACGGAGGGAGAGTTTCCGAAAGTCAAGATCCGCTACATGCCGCTGCTGTGCCAGCAGTGTGACGCGCCCCCGTGCACGCGCGTCTGTCCGACGCGCGCGACCTACAAGAATCCGCAGGGGATCGTCGGCCAGATCTACCCCCGCTGCATCGGCTGCCGCTACTGCGCGAACGCGTGCCCCTATCAGGTGAAGTACTTCAACTGGTACAACTGGTCGCATTTCCGCTGGCCCGCCGAGATGCGCGAGTCGCTGAACCCGGACGTCTCGCTGCGGCCGAAGGGCGTCATCGAGAAGTGCACGTTCTGCCATCACCGGCTGCAGCACGCGCGCGAGCAAGCAGCCATCGAGGGGCGCCCCGTCGAGAGCACGGATTTCGTCCCCGCCTGCGTGAGCAGTTGCCCGGCACGTGCGATGGTCTTCGGTGATCTGCGCGATCCCGAAAGCACGGTGCACAAGCTGGCCGCCAGCCCGCGGGCTTTCCGGATGCTGGAAGACCTGGGCACGGAGCCGAAAGTCGTCTACCTCAAAGAGGGGGAGTGGAATGCGACGACCGGCGGCTGACGCGAGCCCCGACACCGGAGATGCGATCCTCTTCCGCCCGATCGTGACGACCGGCCCGAGCTTCTACCTGGGCGCGACCGCACTGTTGGCCGTCGCGCTCTGGGGCCTCTATGCGTATACCCGGCAGTTGCGCTACGGGCTCGGCGTCACCGGGCTGAATCGCCCGGTGTACTGGGGCTTTTACATCACGAATTTCGTGTTCTTCGTGGGCATCAGCCACGCCGGCACCCTGATCTCGGCGATCCTCCGGCTCTCGAAGGCGGAATGGCGGCGGCCCATTACGCGCATGGCCGAGACCATCACCGTCCTGGTGCTCTTCTTCGGGCTGGGCAGCATCCTGATGGACCTGGGCCGGCCGGAGCGCTTCTATTTCGTGATCCCGTTTTTCTGGTACGGTCACCTGACCTCGCCGCTCATCTGGGACGTATTGAGCATCGGGACCTATCTCACCGCCAGCACCATCTATCTGTACGTGCCGTTGATCCCGGACCTGGCCCTGGTGCGCGATCGCATTACCGGATGGCGCAAGGGGTTCTACCGCGTGCTCTCACTCGGCTGGACCGGATCACCGAAGCAGCACCGGGCGCTGGAGATCGCCATCGGGATCCTGGCCGTGCTGGTGATCCCCATCGCCGTATCGGTGCACACGGTCGTGTCCTGGGTGTTCGCAATGACGATCCAGCCCATGTGGCACTCGACGATCTTCGGCCCCTACTTCGTCGTCGGTGCGATCTTCTCCGGCATCGCCGCACTGATCATCGCCATGGCGATCGTCCGGCGCGTCTATCACCTGGAGGCGTACATCAAGCCGGTCCATTTCAACTACCTCGGCACGCTCCTGCTCGTGATGACGCTGTTATGGCTCTACTTCACTTTCGCCGAGTACCTGACCACCTATTACGGACACGAGCCGAAGGAGATGGCGGTCTTCTGGGCGAAGGTGAATGGGCCGTACCGGACCGTGTTCTGGGCCATGGTCCTGTGCGACTTCATCGTGCCGTTCGTGATCCTGGCCAATCGCAAGACGCGCACGGTCACGGGAACCGTGATCGCGTCCATTTCCGTATCGATCGGCATGTGGCTCGAGCGCTTCACGATCATCATCCCGACGCTGATCAACCCGCGCCTCGACTGGCCGCGCGGGCTGTACCATCCGAGCTGGGTCGAGGTCTCCATCACGGCCGGGTTCTTCGCCGCCTTTGCGCTGCTCTACATGGTGTTCACGAAGTTCTTCCCCATGGTCTCCATCTGGGAAGTGCGGGAGGGGCGGGAGCGGGGCATTCAGGACGTGCAAGAACGACTGCGCGGCTACCTGCCGGACGAAGTGCCGGCCGGGGGCGTGAGTCCCGCCGGCGAAATCCATGTCATCCGGTGAGCTCATGCCGCAGCAGACAGCGGCGGACGGTAGGGCGCGGATGCAGCCGCGCGGCGTGCTGGCCTGGCGCCTGGTCACCGCGTTTCTGGCCGTGACCATACCCGGGACGTTGGTGCTCGGCGGCGTAACCTTCTACGCGATGCATTCCCTGGTGAGCGTCAACCGGGAGCTCGAGGAAATCGGTCTCTCGCTGGAGGCCACCCAGGCCCTGCACCTCGCACTCACTCAAGCCGTCGCACCGGCGCGGGAGGCGCTGGTGGCTGGTGGCAACACGCGCGCGCTACAGCGCGAATTCGAGCAGCGCAACACGGCGCTGCGCACGAAGCTCGCGTCGTGCGGCGCGGCCGCGTGTCACGGTGCGCCACGTTCGCCGCGGGAGATGGCCGCCTCGTTGAGTCCGGCGGCGGACCGGTTGCTCGAGGAAGGCCGACAGATCTTTGCGAGCGCGTCCGTGCCAGCCGGGACGGCGAGCCGCTCGGTCGCGCGCTTGGAGGAGCCGGTGTCCACGGCCAGCCGTCAGCTGCAGCGCATGTCCGACGAGCTCTTGCTGCGCGTGGAGACCCTGCGGGACCGCTCCCGGCGCGTGAGCCGCAGCGCATTGGCCCTGACCGTCACGTTCACGCTGGTGATCACGTTGCTCGCGGGTACGGTCGCCGTGCTGCTCGCGCACCGCATCTCGCGCCCCGTGCAACAGCTCCTGCTCGGCACCCGCCGGGTCATGGCCGGGGATTGGGCCGATCCCGTTCGGGTAACGGACAGGGGGGAGATCGGCGAGCTGGCGGCCTCCTTCAACAACATGGTGCAGGAGCTGCGGGTTCATCGGGATCGCCTTCAGGAGCACAGCCGCACGCTCGAGGAGCGAGTGCGTGAGCGCACCGAGCAGTTGCACCGTGCGCGCGAGGCCCTGCTGCAGTCGGAGAAGCTGGCCTCCCTGGGTCTGCTCGCCAGCGGAGTTGCGCACGAGTTGAACAATCCGCTCACCAGTGTGCTCATGAACACGCACTTGCTGCTCGAGGATGTCGGGGCCGATTCGCCCCTGTGCAAGTACCTGGAGCGCATCGATGCGGATGCGGGACGCTGCAAGAGGATCATCGACGACTTGAGAGAGTTCTCGCGGCCGCGAGAGCTGCGCAAGAAGCCGTCGCCAGTACGATCCGTGGTGGAGCAGGCCCTGGCTTCGGTCCGCTACGAACTGCAGCGGCGACGGATCGAGGTCGAGCGCGACGTCGCCGATGACCTGCCGCCGGTGGTCTGGGATCGCGAGCGCATGATGCAGGTACTGACCAACCTGTTCACGAACGCCGCGCAGGCCATGCCGGACGGCGGCAGGCTGGCCATCCGCGCGCAGCGCCAGAATGGCTGGCTCGTGCTGGAGACGCGTGACAGCGGTCCCGGCATCAAGGCGGAGCACCGCTCCCGCATCTTCGATCCGTTCTTCACGACCAAGCCGGACGGAACCGGACTGGGCCTCTCGATCTGCTACGGCATCGTTCAGGAGCACAAGGGCAGAATCGAAGTGGAGACGGCAACCGCGGACGATGTCGGTGCCGGCCAGGCCACCGGGACCACGATGCGGATCATGATCCCGCTCGCGGAGGAGCACGCGTGAACGAGGGGAAGCAGGACCGGATTCTCGTGGTGGATGACGAGCCGCACATCGGCGAATCCATCAAGGACGCGCTCGAGCGAGTCGGCTACGCGGTCGATGTTTCGCTGGATGCGGAGGCCGCACTCGCCCGCCTCGACCGGGATTCCTTCGACCTCGTGCTCTGCGATATCAAGCTGCCGGGCATGGATGGCTACGAGCTGCTGCGGCGCGTGAAGGAGTTCTACCCGGAGCTCGATGTCGTCATGATCACGGGCTACGCCTCGATCGAATCCGCGGTGGCCTCGGTCAAGGAGGGTGCGGCCGATTACCTGTCGAAGCCGTTCACTCCGGAGCAGGTGCGCCACGCGGTCGTGCACGCCCTCGAGCGGCGGCACCTGGTGCAGGAGAACCTGGTTCTGCGCGGCGAGCTGCGTCACCTGCTGGGCGACCAGGTCGTGGTGGGGCAGAGCGAGTCCATGCAGCAGCTGTTCGACCTCGCACACACGGTCGCCGCCACAGATTCCAGCGTCCTGATCACGGGCGAGAGCGGAACCGGGAAGGAGGTGCTGGCTCGCTTCATTCACGCGGCCAGCCCGCGCGGCCAGCGGCCGTTCGTGACCGTCAATTGCGCGGCCATCCCTCCCAACCTGCTCGAGTCGGAGCTGTTCGGCCACCGCCGGGGCGCATTCACCGGCGCCATCTACAGCCGGCGCGGCAGCTTCGAGCTGGCGGATCGCGGCACTCTGTTCCTGGACGAGATCGGGGAGATGCCCACCGACATGCAGGGCAAGATCCTGCGCGCGCTCGAGGAGCACCAGATCAAGCCGATCGGATCGGAGGAGGCGGTGCGCGTCGATGTGCGCATTCTGGCGGCCACCAACAAGAACCTGGCCGAGGAGATCAGGGCGAATCGCTTCCGGGAGGATCTGTACTGGCGCTTGAATGTCGTCCAGCTCGCGATTCCGCCGCTGCGCGAGCGCAGGCAGGACGTGTTGCCCCTGGCGCAGTACTTCCTCGACGTCTTCGCGCAGGAGCTCAAGAAGCCGATCGCGGGTCTGTCACCGGACGTGGTGGAGGCCTTCAGCCGGTATGATTGGCCGGGCAACGTCCGGGAGCTGCGCAACGCGATCGAGCGCGCCGTCATCTTCGCCGAGCCGCGTAAGCCGCTCCGCGTCGCACATCTGCCGCCCTCACTGCGCCAGCAGACCGTGTCCCGGGAGGGCGCCCGATCGCCGGTCCCGTTCCGCTCGTTGCGCGAGGTCGAGAACGACTACATTCGCCAGATCCTCGCTGCGTGCGGCGGCAATCGCACCCGCGCCGCCGAGATTCTGGGCATCTCGCCCGTCACGTTGTGGCGCAAGCTGGGCAAGGAGCACGACGCCGACGACTCCCCCGAAGGGAAAGGAGATGGATTATGAATCCGATGTGGATTGCGGTCGCCGTTCTCGCCGTGGTCATCTTTGGATTGGCCGTGCGCATCGTGCGGCAGTACGAGGGCGGCGTCATGCTGCGTTTCGGCCGCCTGGTGGGGGTTCGTGCCCCGGGCCTCAACCTCATCATCCCCGTGGCCGATCGCATGTTTCGCATTGACACGCGCACCGTGACTCTGACCGTCGAGCCGCAGGAGGTCATCACGCGGGACAATGTCACGATCAAGGTGGATGCGGTGGTTTATTTCGCCGTCGTGGACCCCGCAAAGGCATTTCTGCAGGTCGTGGATTACGTGAAGGCGACGTCGCAGATCGCGCTCACGACTCTGCGCAGCGTGCTCGGCCAGTCGGAGCTCGATGAGTTGCTGGCTCACCGCGAGAAGATCAACCGCACGCTGCAGCAGATCATCGATGAGCACACCGAGCCGTGGGGGGTCAAGGTCTCTGTGGTGGAAGTGAAGGATGTGCTCCTGCCGGAGGGTATGCAGCGCGCGATGGCGAAGCAGGCGGAGGCGGAGCGGGAGAAGCGTGCGAAGGTGATTCTGGCCGACGGTGAATACCTGGCGGCGGAAACGCTCGGCAAGGCTGCGCATATCATTCGCAGTGAGCCTCCGGCTCTGCAGCTGCGCTATCTTCAGACCCTGGCAGAGATTGCAGGCGAGCGCAACAGTACCATCATCCCGATACCGCTGGAGGTCCTGGACACCTTGCGTGGCGCGCTGGCAGGCGCGGGGCACAATAGAGAGGATCGCGCGCCGATGGCGCGAGAGGGTTAGCCCGGAGAGTCGTCGGAATCGACAGGGCGGCCAACCGGTCGCTTGAGTGGTGGTGAGCTTCCGTCTCCTCAGCGGGCGAGGCGGTAGGACGGAGCCCGTGCCGCGCCGCCTGCCCCGTTGCCGAAGATCAGGCCCATGAGGGCCAGGAACAGCAGGATGCCGAACGAGTACGCTCCCGCCATGAGCGACCACTCCACCAGGCTCGGCGTGTAATAGACGCCGCCCGGCATGAACGGGGCGGGCCGCATGAGCGAGGGCAGCAGCAGATACGTGCGCTCTGCGAATACGCCGACGACGACCGCCAGCGAGGCGAGCGCGATTCCCGTGAGATTTCGGGTCCAGGGCAGGCCGAGCAACACGAGCGGCAGCACGGCCCCCACGATGACGTCGAACCAGAAGATTCTGGAGAAGCGGCCGCCCAGAATGTCCCCGAATACCTCGAGGTCCACGGGCGTCCCCGAGTAGCCGACCGTGAGGAACTCGCTGAACAGCAGATACATCAGCACGGGGATCAAGAACAGCAGGTAACGCCCGAGCGACTGGATCACCTCCTCGGCGACCTCCAATCGGAACAGCTGCCGTCCGACGATCACGGCCAGGATCACGCCCGCCAATCCGGAGACCAGCGCGGAGGAGATGAACAGGGGCGCGAGAATCGGCGTGTTCCACCCCGGCTGGCCTTTCACCAGCCCCAGAATCCACGCCGTCACCGAGTGCAGGGCCACTGCGCCGGGAATCGAGATGATCGCCAGGGTCCGCAGAAGCCGGCGGTCCCACTTCACGGCCGCTGGCGACAGACTCATGTGCCCGAGCGTGAGGATCCGGACGAGCCAGCGCCAATTGGCATCCGCGCCGCGCCGCCGGATCAGCTCCCCGCGCGCACTGAAGTACAGCAGGGCCACGCACAGGACCAGATACGACGAGATGACCGTCACGTCCCACAGCAGCGGTGAAGAGAAGTTGGCGTTCAGCAGCACGTAGAGCGCGCGCGTCGGCTGGCCCAGATCCATCAGGATGAACAGGGCCGCGAGCACCAGGAAGCTCGTCGCCATCACCTCCGCCATGATGGCGACCGGCTTCATCTCCGTCTTGTCCAGCAGATGAACCAGCGCGGAGACCGCGATCCCGCCGGCGCTCAGACCCACGCAGAAAATGAAGTTGGCGATGTAGACGCCCCAGAAGACCGGCTTGTTCAATCCGGTCACGCCCAGCCCGGAGACGAACTGGGCGCGGTACATGTAGAGCGCCCAGGCCAGCACGATGACGAAACCGCCCGCCAGCCAGGCGTTCGAGCGCGGACGCGATTCCAGGCCGGGCAAGGTGGCGACATGATCCATATCTGTGTACTCCTGTCAGGCCATTCAGGCCATCGCGAACGCCGCGATCATGATCGTGATCGAGGCCAGGGCCATCAGCGCACCGGCGGCGACGAGCAGCTTGAGCACGACGAAAAACGCCCGACCTTCGCCGGTGTTCACGGCGGCCTCTTTCATTTCCAGCCGCCGCCTGCGACCGCGCGCAGCGGCGTCATCGGCTCTGTCTCCTCCGGCGCGAACGAGGGATCGACGCGGCGGTCGGGCCGCAGCCGGTGCAGCAGCAGCGCACCGGCACCCAGCAGCGGCAGCGTGATGAGCGCCATCGCCGCCACCGTCGGCCAGTCGATCCAGCCGAATCGCCAGGTGCTCAGGCAGATGCTCAGCAGCTCGGTCCAGAGCAGGATCCCCAATCCCCACAGGATCGTCTTCTGTCCGGTCGTCATTGCGGGTCTCTGATGCTGTGGCTCCATCCCTTCCTGGAAAAGCACACTCAGAAGCTTGGTTCGCCCGGGAGCGGGATTGCGCAAGACGTAGGAGGCGCCGTTTCGCAGCGACAGCGATTCCGCGGGCAGCAGCTCCCACGTGCGGGCTCCCTGCTGGAACACCGCCTGGCCCTCCATCACCAGATGCCACGACGATCCCGCCCAGAGCCACGGCGCCGCGAGAGAAGCCGCCGGCGTCAGTTCGACCACCAGGATCTGAAATCCGTCTTGCTCGTGAACCACGCTGAGCTTCGCCGCCGCATCCTCGACGGAGCGGAGCGCAAACCCACGCTGCGCGACCCGACCCGGCACTTCGCTGTTTTTTTTCATGGCTCCCCCTCGGCCGTCTCCTAAGACAAGCCCCGTGCCTGGTCGAGGTCAGACGGCGCGCAAGTAGCGCAAGTGATTTTACTGCAAATGTATACGGCCCCGCGTGCGGTCCTGGCTGCGCACCTGCGTTCCGGGGCAACCCTTTCAAAAGGAAATGCCGGTGCCTCGGGATTCCGGGCCTCGGGAGGCTGAGCATTGGGTTCGACCGCATCATTTCAGATTGCAACACGCTTGCATTATGGAAGGCTCAGGGGGTGACCGGGAAACCGGGCGTTCCGTCACCGGTTTTGGGGCGGATCGGAGCACGATAACCGCTCGCGACGAAATGTCTCACAGGGGTCAGGCTGCTCTGGCAATTGTGGGACAGATCCCCCTGGCTGGAAGCCCTCGCCGATCCGGGTCGAAATGCTGTAAGCGCTGGTTCCCCAATGGCTTGAGCCATATGCCACGGCGCAGGGCACACGCGTTGCTTTGTGACCTCGCCGCTTGCGCTACGGTGTCCGGGCTACCGCTGCCGGAGGAGGTGCCCCTGCCATGCAAACCCAACCGGAGAAGCCGACGATGAGGTATGCACGAGTGCGCCTGATCGCGTTGTCCGTCGGTCTGCTCGGGCTCCTGATCCCGGGCGGTGCGGTGGCGCAGGCCCCGAAGGCGGACGAGACGCCGGCGCAGGCGACGAAGGCGGCGTCTGCGACGTCGTCGGCGCCGAAGTCCGGGTACGTCGGCTCCGAAGTGTGTATGGGGTGCCACGCGGAGCAGGCCGAGCAGTTCGCTGCGACACCGATGGGCA
>JACQPS010000169.1 GCA_016207445.1 Gemmatimonadota bacterium
CCTCTACACGGCTCCGGCCCGGGCGCAGGAAGCGCACCCCGCGCCCGTGGCCGAGGCACTGGTCGACACCAACGGCGACTTCGTACCCGACCGCCTCGGGCAAACGGTGGTCTTGCTCGGGACGCTCACGGCAGAGCCCCGGGCGGCCGGCGACGCGCGGGTCGTGAGCATGCAGGACTGGTCCGCCGGCGTCCTGCTCTTCGCACCGGATACGCTGCTCTTCCAGGGACTGCGGCGTGGCGACGCAGTGCGCGTGATCGGCGTCGTCCACCAGTACCGGGGGATGGAGGAGATCCGCGTCGACTCGATCCGGCGGTTGAACAGCGGTCCGGCGCCGCGCGCGCGGCGGGTCACGGCGGCCGAGCTCGCGAGCGAGAAATACTCCGGTCAGCTGGTGCGCGTCTCGGGCGAGCTGGGGGTGCGCGAGCTCGAGGACCACCTGGAGCTGAAGCTGCGCGATGCCTCCGGCACGATCCCAGTCTTCCTGCCGAACCACTTCCTGAGCGACGAGGACTTCAGCGAGCGAGTACGCCGCGCGGGCCAGGTGGACATCGTCGGCATCGCCGGACAGCACCAGGAGACGCCGCCCTACGACTCCGGCTACAACCTGATGCCCCGGCAGCCGTCCGATTTCCGGTTTCCGCCCGTGCCGCCGTATCGCGCGGTCGCCGTGCTCGCCCTGGTGGCGACGCTCCTGCTCGTCGCGCTCTACCTCGCGTTCCGGCGGCGCGTCGCGGAGAGCCATGCCGCCGAGCTCGCCCGTCTCACGACGAGCCTCCGCGCGTCCGAGCGCGCCTTGCGGGAGAGCGAGCAGCGGTTTCGCTCGCTGGTCGAGAACGCCGCCGACGCCATTACGGTGCTGGATACGAACGGCCGGGTCCAGTACACCACGCCGGCCATCGAGCGCGTGCTCGGGTTCAAGCCGGAGGAGCGCGTGGGGCGCAGCGGGTTCGAGTTCGTGCACCCGGATGACCTTGCGCGCGTGCGGCAGGCCTTCGCGGAACTGGTGCAGCAGCCTCGGCAATCGGTCGGGCTGGAGCTGCGCCTGCGCCACAAGGACGGCTCCTGGCGCAGGCTCGAGGTGACCGGCACGAACCTGCTGGATGATCCCGCGGTCGCAGGCGTGGTGATCAACACGCGCGATCTCACCGAGCGCCGCGCGGCCGAAGACGCGCTGGCCCGGAGCGAGGCGCAACTCCAGCAGGCGCAAAAGATGGAAGCCGTGGGCCGGCTCGCCGGCGGGATCGCCCACGATTTCAACAACCTGCTCACGGCGATCAAGGGGCATACCGAGCTGCTGCTGGAGGAGCTGCCGGCGGACGCCTCCATGCGCGCGGAGCTGGAGGAGATCCGGCGCGGCGCCGAGCGGGCGGCCGGGCTCACTCGCCAGCTGCTCGCGTTCAGCCGCCGGCAGGTCCTGCAGCCGCGCGTCATCAATCTCAACACGGTGATCGGCGGGCTCGAATCGATGCTCCGGCGCGTCATCGGCGAGGACGTCGAGCTGGTCACCCGCATGGACCCCGCGCTCGGGACGATCCTGGCCGATCCCGGTCAGATCGAGCAGGTGATCCTGAACCTGGCCGTGAACGCGCGCGACGCGATGCCCGCCGGCGGCCGGCTCTGCATCGAGACGCGCAACGCGGAGCTCGGCGGAGAGGACGATGCTCGCTTCACCACGCCGGTCGCGCCGGGGTCGTACGTGCTGCTGCGCGTCGAGGACACCGGCTCGGGCATGGCGCCGGACATCCTCGCACACATCTTCGAGCCGTTCTTCACCACCAAAGAAGTCGGTAAGGGCACGGGCCTCGGGCTCGCGACCGCCTACGGCATCGTGAAGCAGAGCGGCGGCTACATCGCCGCGCACAGCGAGCTCGGCCACGGCTCGCGCTTCGACGTCTACCTGCCTCGCGTCACCGGACGGGAGGAATCGTGGGAAGCACCTCCCTCCGGCGCGGTGCCCGGCGGCTCCGAGACGATCCTGCTCGTCGAGGACGAGGGACCCGTGCGCGCGCTGGCGCGCCGCATCCTGCAACGCGCGGGGTACAGCGTGCTCGAGGCCGGGGATCCCGAAGAAGCGCTGCAGCTGTTCGAGCAGAACGGCACCACAGTCGGGCTGGTCATCACGGACGTGATCATGCCTCGCATGAGCGGCTTGAAGCTGGCCGAGCGCATCACGGCGGCGCGGCCCGTGCGCGTGATCTTCATGTCCGGCTACAGCGAGGATGCCATCTCGAATCAGGGTGTGCTCCAGCCGAACGCCGTGTTGCTCGAGAAGCCCTTCACGCCCGACGCCCTGCTGCGCGCGGCGCGCGACGCCCTGGACGCGCCGCTGCCGGCCTGACGCCCTCGCTTCCGGAATCTGCTCAGCGCTCTTCGCGCTCTGTGCGGTGAAATCTCGCGCTAGTCGAGCGTGGCCAGCTCGCGGTTGCTCAGGCGGCGGTCGGCCCGCTTCCGCTCCAGCTTGCGCTCGACTGCGCGGATCACCGTATCGGCGAAGCGGATGCCCGTCAGTGCTTCCAGCGCGTACAGGCCGCCCGGGC
>JACQPS010000170.1 GCA_016207445.1 Gemmatimonadota bacterium
GAGCCCCGGCAGCGCGATCAGCGCATCGCGTCCCCAGTCGGCGAACCAGGGGTAGCCGGCGATGATCGAGCGGCCTCCGCCCCCGCGCGGGGCCTCGTGCGGTGGGGACCCCGGGTCACCGCACGGGGCTCCGCCCCGTGGGGGCGGGTCCCGCTCCACCAGGAAGACGTCGGCGGCGAGCCCCAGGCGCGCGCCGAGCTCCCGCAGTCCGCGGCTCCGCCCGGCGGCCTGGCGCCCGCCCTCCGCCGCGTTTGTGCGCCGGCGCCGCTCGGCGGCCGCCCAATCGGCGGCGCGCCCGACCGGCAGCGGGCGGGTGCCGCACGCCAGCCGCCAGGGGCGGTTGTGCGCCAGCGGCACCCGCAGCGTGCCGATGCAGTAGAGGTCCTCGCGGTCGTCGAGCCCGCGCTCCGTCTCGCGCGGGTAGACGGTCTGCCAGTACCACTCGGCCGAGCCGTCCCAGTCGCCGCCGCGGAACGAGAGCACGAGCGGCGGCAGGTCCTCGTTCGCATGATGGATGACGCGGCCAGGCCGGGCGCGCGCCAGCGGCGCGATGGCGCTCGCGCGCCCGAGCGCGTGAAAGTCGCGCCCGGCCACGAGCGGGCGCAGCTCGAGCAGCGCGTCGCCGCCGCGCAGGTGATAGAGCAGCACGGTCGCGCCCACGCCGCGCGCCATGAACAGCGCCTTGGTCAGTGTGTACGGCCCCAGCCGGTAGCGCCAGATCGGCCAGGGGTCGAGCTTGAACTCCTCCAGATAGCGGTGGCCGTGCGGGTGCACCGCACCCGGATAAAAGTTAACGCTCAGGTCGAAGCGCTCGCCTCCGCGCACGATGAGGGATTCTTCGATGCGAGAGAGGAGCACAACGCGGTCGGTGGGCGGACGGCGCGCGACCACCAGCAGCCCGTGATAGCGCCGCGTGTTCGCGCCGATCGCCGTCGAGGACGCGTAACCGCCCCGGCCATCCACCTCGAGCCACTCCAGCCGCGAGCCCTGCTCCAGGTCGTGGAGCCGCGCGGGCAGCACGGTGAGCGGCGGGGGGAGCGTCATGCCGCGGCTAGCGGATCTCGGAAACGAGGAGGGCGCCGAGCGCGACGCCGAGCGCGTCCCAGACCAGGTCCTTCGCGCTGAACGGGCCGCCCGCGCGCCGGTCGCGCCACTCCTTCCAGAGCCCGGACGCGAGGGCCGCGCCCACGGCGGCGGGCCGGGCGGTGTCACGCTCGAGCGCGGTGCGGGCCGCGCCGTAGCCGATGCCGGTCGCCGCGAAGGACAGGAAGAAGTGCCGGAGCTTGTCCTCCGCCAGCCAGCGGTCCGGCGCGACCGGCTGCTGGATGAGCGGCGGCGGCGAGGCCTCGGCCGCCTCGGTGGGCGGCGACGCCGGCGTCGTCACGAGCTGGAGCGCGAGCAGCGCCACGGTGCCGGTCACCCGCCGAACGCTCCCGGCGTAGGCGCGCTCCGCCCACGCCGCGCGTGCGCAAGCGCGCGCGTGACCGCCTGTTCGGCGGAGCCGGCCTCCTCCAGCCCGAGTGCCCGCGCCAGCGTGGGGCGCAGCAGCACGACGGGAACGCCGATCTTGCGCGCGAGCGCGACCTCCGAGAGCGTGCCCCACTCGCCCCCGATCGCGATCACCGCATCTGCTGCGCGCGCCACCAGCACATTCCTCCCCTCCCCCATGCCCGTGGGGAGAGGCACGCGGATGTGCGGGTTCGCATCCGCACCACGAAGGCCGGGCAGCAGTCCGACCGTGAGCCCGCCTGCAGCCGCCGCCCCGCGCGCGGCCGCTTCCATGATGCCGCCCAGACCACCGCACACGAGCACGGCGCCCGCCTCGGCCAGGCGGCGGCCGACTTCCTCGGCGAGACGCGCATCGTCTTCGCCGCACGCGCCGCCGCCGCAGACGGCGATGCGAATGGGCGGCTCAATGGGCACGTCCGGCGCCTCCCGCCCACGTGCGCGCGGCCGCGACCGCACGGCGCCAGCCGGACAGCAACGCCTCGCGCGCGCCGGCGTCCAGATTGGGCGTGAAGCGGGTCGGCCCCGCGCCGCTGTGCCGGAACGCGTCTGCGTTCGACCAGATCCCTGTGGCAAGGCCGGCGAGTCCCGCGGCGCCCAGCGCCGTCGTCTCCACCAGCGCGGGGCGGCGCACCGGGATCCCGAGCACGTCCGCCTGAAACTGCATGAGCCAGTCGTTCTGCGCCGCGCCTCCATCCACGGCCAGCTCGGTCGCCGGGAACCCGGAGTCCGCGGCCATGGCGTCGAGCACATCGCGTGTGGCGTAGGCCATCGCCTCGAGCGCTGCGCGCGCCACGTGCGCTCGCCCGCTGCCGCGGGTCAGGCCGACGATCGTGCCGCGCGCCTCCGCATCCCAGTGCGGCGCGCCCAGCCCTACGAACGCGGGCACGAAGTACACGCCGTCGTTCGAGGAGAGCTGCCGCGCCAGCGCCTCCGTCTCCGCCGCGCTCGTGATGATCCCGAGCGCGTCCCGCAGCCACTGCACCGCCGCGCCCGCGATGAAGATCGAGCCCTCCAGCGCATACACCGGCTCGCCGCGCGGGCCGCACGCGACCGTGGTCAGGAGCCCGCGCGACGACTCGATGCGCCGCCCGCCCGTGTTGAGCAGCAGGAACGCGCCCGTGCCGTACGTGTTCTTCGCCAGCCCCGCCTCGAAGCACCCTTGCCCGAACAGCGCCGCCTGCTGATCCCCCGCGACGCCGGCGATCGGGATGGGCGCGCCGAAGAGCGCCGGGTCCGTCTCGCCGAAGATGCCGCTCGAGGGCTGCACCGCCGGCAGCAGCGCGCGCGGCACGCCGAAGAGCGAGAGCAGCTCGTCGTCCCAATCGTGACGGTCGATGTCGAAGAGGAGCGTGCGGGAGGCGTTGCTGGGGTCGGTCGCGTGCGCGCGCCCGCCCGTGAGCTTCCAGATGAGCCAGCTGTCGATGGTGCCGGCGGCCAGCTCGCCCCGCTCCGCTCGAGCGCGCGCGCCCGGCACGTGTGCGAGCAGCCACTCGAGCTTGGTGGCCGAGAAGTACGGGTCGAGCACCAGCCCCGTGCGGCGGCGCACCCACGCCTCGCGGCCGGCATCGCGCAGCTCCCGGCAACGCGAAGCCGTGCGCCGATCCTGCCAGACGATGGCCGGGTGCAGGGGCGCCCCGCTCTTCCGATCCCAGAGCACCACGGTCTCGCGCTGGTTGGTGATGCCGATCGCGGCGACCGGGGTCGCGGGTTCCGGTTTGCCCTGTGCGACGCCGGCAGCGGCCAGCGCCTCGCGCGCGACGCGCAGCGTGACGCGCCAGATCTCGTCCGCGTCGTGCTCGACCCAGCCGGGACGCGGGTAATGCTGCGCGAACTCGGAGTAGGCGCGCCCCACGATGCGCCCGCCCTCGTCGATCACGAGACACGTGCTGCCGGTCGTCCCCTGGTCGATGGCAAGCACTCGCGGCATCGCGACCGCCTAGGCCCCTGCTCCCGATCCCGATCCCGATCCCGATCCCGATTCACGGACGCCACCCGCCGGCACCAGCTCCCGCCCGACCTCGCCGACCGCGCGCAGCGTCTTCGCGTACGGCGGCTGCAGCACGCACCGGTCGGTGATGATGGCCGTCACGAGCTGGGCGGGCGTAACATCGAAGGCCGGCGCGTACACCGGCACCGACTCCGGCGCGGTCAGCCGCCCGAAGCCGCGGCGCACCTCGTCCGCGCTCCGCTCCTCGATCGGGATCTCGCGCCCCGACGGCATGCCGGGATCGATCGTGCTCGTGGGCGCGGCCACGTAGAACGGCAGGCCGTGGTGGCGGGCCAGCACCGCGAGCGTATACGTGCCGATCTTGTTGGCGACGTCGCCGTTCGCCGCGATCCGGTCGGCCCCCACCATGACCGCGTCCACCTTGCGCGCCTGCATCACGAAGCCGGCGACGCTGTCCGCGATGAGTGTGACCGGGATGCCCGCGCGCTGGAGCTCCCAGGCGGTGATCCGGCTACCCTGCAGCAGGGGGCGGGTCTCGCCGACATAGACGTGCACGCTCCGGCCGGCCGCGTGCGCGAGGTACACGGGCGCGAGCGCGGTGCCCATGCCGCCCGTGGCCAGCGCGCCGGCGTTGCAGTGCGTGAGCACCCGCAGCTCTCCCTCCGGGAACAGCGAGAGCCCGTGCTCGCCGATGCGGCGGCACATCGCCCGGTCTTCCTCCAGGATCGCCGTCGCCTCGCCGTAGACGGCGCAGGCGACCTCGCCGTTCGTGCGCGCGCGGTTCTGCTCGGCCACGCCGCGCAACCGCTCGAGCGCCCAGGTCAGGTTCACCGCGGTCGGGCGGGTGCCACGCAGGCGCAGCGTGGCGTGATCGAGGCGCTGCCAGAACGCCTCCGGCGCGAGCGCCGTACTGCGGCTCAGCTCGAGCGCCAGCCCCAGCGCCGCCGCGATGCCGATCGCCGGCGCGCCCCGCACCCGCATGGACGCGATCGCCTCGGCCACCGCCTCCGCCGTCGACAGGCTCACGTACCGCTCTTCCTCCGGCAGGCGGCTTTGATCGAGGATCACGACGGCGCGACCGTCGGCGCTCCAGCGGACTGCTTCAGGTAAGGACATAGCAGGGTCTTACGCTGCGGCGCGAGTTACGTCAAGGCTGCGGCCGCGAGAGTGTAACGCCTGCCGGCAAAGATCTGCTCTCACCAGGCCCGCCACGTACCCGACTCATCATCGGGCCCGATGACATCATAGTGCGTTACGTGGTCCTCCCGGCCTATCAGAAAACGATCGTCGTCTGGATAGAATACGGCTCGATCGGGGTTCTGCCCGGCGAATCTGCGTACGGCATCCATGGACTCCCACAAGGACACCAGCAGGAACTCCGCGCGATCCTCCGACAACCTGCGCAACAGGAACACCCCTTTGTTCCCGGGCGTGTTGCGGTATTCCGCTACGCCCGTCTTGCGCAGATACTCCACGTACGAATCGGCGTCTTCTCTCGCCGTCCAGCCCTTCCATGTGCGTGCAATCATGGTTTCCTGTCAGATCGCGTCATCGCCCAAAACGCAGGGTGACTCAGAACCGATACCCGGGTCCGCCCACCGCATGGCCGCTGGCGTGCCATAGCCGCGCCCGTCCATTCACTACCGGCATATGCGCGGACGCGCCGATCAGCTTTGTAAGCAAAGCCCGCGGCCGCCTCGAGCCGCCACTGCTGCGCTTCTCCAGGGACTGCCATCGCGAGGAAGAACGGCACCGTCGACAGAAAGCGCATACTCACGCTCCGCGCCCGCAGTCCATACGGCCGCACACCAGCGCGGGTCAGCCAGGAAGCAGATTCCGGAGAATGAACAGCAGATTGGCGGGGCGCTCGGCCAGCCGCCGCATGAACCACGGGTACCAGGCCCGACCGTAGCTGATGAGCACGCGCACCGCGCAGCCTTGCTGAGCCAGACGCTGCTGCACATCGCGACGGATCCCATAGAGCATCTGGAACTCGGCCGCGCCCGGCTCGAGTCGCAAGGCGCGCATTTCCTCGAGCGCGCGCGAGATCAGCCGTTCGTCGTGCGTGCCGACACCGATGCGGAGCCGCAGGTCCGCCGCCTTCGCCTCCAACAGTCGATGCAACAGCCTCGCAAAGCTGGCGTCCACATCGCGCTTCTTGCGGTACGCGCGATGCGGCGGCTCGGCGTACGCCCCTTTCACCAGCCGGATGGAGGGGGAGAGCGGCAGCAGCGTCTCCAGGTCCGGAGCGGTGCGGTAGAGGTACGCCTGCACGCACACTCCAACGTGCCCGTGGCTCGCACGCGCTTCCCGGTAGAGCTCGAGTGTGCGGTCGGTGTACGCGGACCCCTCCATGTCGATCCACACGAAGTTGCCGTGATCCGCGGCGCGCTGCAGCAGATCGAGCAGGTTGTGCCGGCACAGATCACGGTCGACATCGAGCCCGAGCTGCGTGAGCTTCACGGAAAGCTGGGCATCGAGCCTCCGGGCGGCCACTCGCTCGAGCAGCGACGCGTAGTGGCCGCGCACCGCCTCGGCCTCGCGTCGATCCGAGATGTTCTCGCCCAGGTGCGTCAGAACGGCGGACATGCCGAGGCGTGCCAGCCTCTCGGCCGCGCGCAGTGCGTCTTCGGGCTCCTCCCCCGGCAGGAAGCGCGCGACCGCCTTCCGGGCCAAGCGGGTGCGCGGCAGGGCTTGCGACAGCCAGCGGCTCTCGGAGGCGCGGATCAGGGATCTGCGCAGCAGCGCCACGAGTCTGCCCGGTTCGAGAAGGTCGCCAACGTAAATCGCCCCGCCGGCTGCTAGGTTTCGCCCGGCGCCAGGACTCCGGCCCGAACGAGCACGGCGCGCGCCCGGGTCGCATCTTCCGCGCGCACGAGCAGCCGGGCAGGGTTCGAGAACGCCATCCCCACCTGAGCCCCACCCGCATCATCGATGGCTACCGCGGAATCGATGCCCGCATCCTTCAGAAAGCCCTGAGCGTATTCCGCCTCGTGCCGGAAGTTGAAGCGGGCAATCACATTCATCACAACGGCTCGAATCCGCGGAAGTTGTAGCGCCAGCCCAGGGCGCGGAACAGCGAGATCATGCGCGCGATCGGGAGTCCCATCACCGCGTAGAAATCGCCTTCGACCAGATCCACGAGCGCGGCGCCGAACCCCTGGATCCCGTACGCGCCCGCCTTGTCCAGCGGCTCGGCCGTGGCCACGTATTCGCGCGCGAACTCGCGGTCGAAGGGCCGGAAGCGGACTCGCACCCCCTCGACCGAGCCCTCCAGGCGCCCGTCCGGTGCCGAGACGGCGATACCGGTCTCGACGCGGTGCTCCCGCCCCTGGAGTCGCATGAGCATATCCACCGCGTCCCGCTCGTCGCGCGGCTTGCCCAGCACCTCGCCCTCGAGCACCACGACCGTGTCGCTCCCGATGACCAGCGCATCCGGGCGCAGCGCGGACACGGCCTTCGCCTTCTCGCGCGCCAGCCGCTCCGCGTGCGCGGCGGGCGTCTCGGAGGAGCGAAATGATTCATCCACCTCGGCGGGAAAGATCTCGTAGCGGAGCCCGAGCATGCTCAGCAGGTGCGCGCGTCGCGGCGAGCGGGAGGCCAGCACGAGCGGTGGCGTGGTCACCGTTCCAGGAGCAGGGTCACAGGCCCATCGTTCACCAGCTCGACGTCCATCATGGCGCCGAACTCACCGGTCTCCACCGGGCCGGGCATCCGTTCGCGCAGGAGGGCCACGAAACGGTCGTAGAGCGGGATCGCGATTTCCGGCGGCGCGGCGTCGATGAAGCTGGGGCGCCGCCCCTTGCGCGCATCACCGTACAGCGTGAACTGGCTCACCACCAGCACGCCGCCCGCGACTTCCTCCAGCCCCAGGTTCATCTTGCCGCCGGCATCCGAGAACAGGCGCAGCCCCACGACCTTGTCCGCCATCCAGCGCAGCGCCTCTTCATCATCGCCATCGCGGAATCCGACCAGCAGGAGGAACCCGCGGCCGATGCGGCCGGCGACCCGCCCGTCGATGCGCACCTCGGCGCGGCTGACACGCTGGAGTACGACGCGCATCGGCGCCCGATGGCAAACATCAACCGCAAAGACGCAAAGATCGCAAAGAAAAAATCAATAATCCGTTCTTTGCGACCTTTGCGCCCTCGGCGTCTTTGCGGTTGCAGTTCACCGCCTCACTCCACCGTCACGGATTTGGCCAGGTTGCGCGGCTGGTCCACGTCGCAGCCGCGCAGCACGGCGATGTGGTAGGCGAGCAGCTGGAGCGGGACCGTGACCAGGACGGGCGCCAGCAGGTCGAGCGTCTGCGGAACCGGAATGATATGATCGACCCTGTCGCGCAATTCGCCGTTGCCATCGGTCACGACCGCGATGATGCGCCCGCCCCGCGCCTTCACCTCTTCGATGTTCGAGACGATCTTGCTGTAGACGCCGTCGTGCGGCGCGATCACGACCACGGGCATGTTCTCGTCAATGAGCGCAATGGGGCCGTGCTTCATCTCCGCGGCCGGCAGCCCCTCCGCGTGGATGTAGCTGATCTCCTTCAGCTTGAGCGCGCCCTCCAGCGCGGCCGGGAAGTTGTAGCCGCGCCCGAGATACAGGAAGTTCGAGTTCTGCTTGTAGGTGTGCGCCAGCTCGCGGATGCGATCGTTGAGCTGCAGCACCTGCTCGGCCTGCTCGGGCAGCCGCCGGAGCGCGGCCACGATCTCGCGGCCCTGCAGGATGGAGACGTGGCCGCGCAGGCGACCGAGCAGGAGCGTGAAGAGCGTGAGCGCGGCGACCTGGCTCGTGAAAGCCTTCGTGGAGGCGACGCCGACCTCCGGCCCCGCGTGCAGGTACACGCCCCCGTGCGCCTCCCGCGCGATGGTGGAACCGACCACGTTGACGATGCCGAGCACCGTCGCGCCGCGGCGCTTCGCCTCCCGCACCGCCGCCAGCGTATCCGCGGTCTCGCCCGATTGGCTGATCGTGATGACCAGCGTCTTCTCGTTGACGACCGGGTTGCGGTAACGGAACTCGGAGGCGTACTCGACCTCGACCGGGATGCGCGCGTGCTCCTCGAGCATGTACTCGCCGATCAAGCCGGCATGCCACGAGGTGCCGCAGGCGGTGATGATGATGCGGTCGAAGGAGAGGAGCTGCTCGGGCGTCAGGTTCAGTCCGCCCAGCCGGGCCGTGCCCTCCTCCTCGAGCAGCCGGCCGCGCATCGTGTTGCGCAGCGACTCGGGCTGCTCGAAGATCTCCTTGAGCATGAAGTGCGGGTGTCCGCTCTTTTCGATGGCATCCAGGTCCCAGGAGACTTGCATGATCTCCTTGGTGACGGGCCCGCCGCGCAGCGCCAGGATCGTGTAGCCCTCGGGCGAGATCACGGCGAGCTCGCCATCGTCGAGGTAGACGACGCGCCGCGTGTGCGCGACGACGGCCGCCGCGTCGCTCGCCACGAAGTACTCGCCCTCCTGCCCGATTCCGAGCAGGAGCGGGCTGCCGCGCCGAGCCGCCACGATCTTGCCCTGATCCCGGCTGCTGACGATGGCGAGGCCGTACGTCCCTTCCACCTGCTTGAGCGCGGCGCGGACCGCCTCCTCGAGCGAGCCGTCGTAGGCCTCCTCGATCAGGTGCGCAATGACCTCGGTGTCCGTCTCGGTGCGGAAGGCGTGGCCGAGCGATTCCAGCTTGAGGCGCAGCGTGGCCGAGTTCTCGATGATGCCGTTGTGCACGACCGCGAACTCGCCGGCGCAGTCGATGTGCGGGTGCGCGTTCACGGTGTTGGGCGCGCCATGCGTGGCCCAGCGCGTGTGCGCGATGCCGCACGTGCCGCCGGGCTCGCCGTCGTTGCGGAGCAGCTCCTCGAGCTCGGAGATCTTGCCGGCCGCCTTGCGGGTGTCCAGCCGCCCGTTGGCCAGGATGCTGACGCCGGCCGAGTCGTAGCCGCGATACTCGAGGCGCCGCAGGCCCTCCAGCAGCAGGGGCGTGGCCAGGCGGGGCCCGACGTATCCGACGATTCCGCACATTTTAGAACCAGTTCAAAGTTTAAAGTTCAAAGTCCAGAGCAGCGTTGCTTTCAACTTTCAACTTTCGACTTTCGACCAGGTGCCGCAAAAGACTGGCCGCTGCCCGGCGCCTGCCGCGCGCGCGCGAGCGCGTCGCGCGCGCGTGCCACGAGCGCGTGCGCCTCGGCCGCCGTGGCCGCCTCGGCAATCATGCGCAGGATGGGCTCGGTGCCGGACGCGCGCACGTGCAGCCACTTCACCTGTTCGGGCCAGGCGAGGCGCAGCCCGTCCTGGCGGTCCACGTCGGGCGCGGGCAACTCGACGGCGAGCGCGTCGTAGGCCTCCTCGGGCGCGGCGCCCTCCCGCGGCAGCTTGTCCTTCACGATGGTGTACGCCGGCCGACTCGCAAGCAGCGCCGCCAGCGGCCGTCCCTCCTCCAGCAGGAGCTGGAGCAGCAGCACGCTCGCGACCGCCGCGTCCCGCGTGAGGTGCACGTCCGGCAGGATCACACCACCGTTCCCTTCCCCACCCACGATCGCGCCCACCGCCTGCATACGTCGGGCGACGTGGATCTCCCCCACCGGTGCGCGGTACAGCGGCACACCGGCCGCCGCGGCCGCGTCCTCCACGACGCGGCTGGTCGAGAGGTTGGTGACCACCGCACCCTTGCGGTGGCGCAGCACCAGCGCGGCGGCGAGGGCGAGCGTGTAGTCCTCGCCGAGGGCGCGGCCCCGCTCGCTCACGAGCGAGAGGCGGTCGGCGTCGGGGTCCGTGGCCAGGCCGACGTCGGCGCCGCTGTCCCGCACCAGCCGCTCGAGCTCGGCCAGGTTCTCCGGCACCGGCTCCGGCGGCCGCGGAAACCGGCCGTCCGGCTCCAGATGGATGCCGACCACCGTGCACCCCAGCTCGCGCAGCAGCCGCGGCAGCAGCACGCCGCCCGCGCCTCGCACGCAGTCGAGCGCCACCTTGAACGCGCGGCGGCGCAGCGCCTTGACGTCCAGGAACGGAATCGCGAGCACGGCCTCGACGTGTCGCTCGATCGCATCTGGATCGGGGACGACGTCGCCCAAGCCATCCCACCGGGCCCGTGGCACGGCGGCCGGATCCAGGAACGCGCGCATGCGCGCCGCCTGCTCCGCGTCGAGGAACATCGCCTCGGAGGACGCGAACTTCAGCGCGTTCCACTCGACCGGATTGTGGCTCGCCGTCACCACGACCGCGCCGGCCGCGCGGTGGTAGCGCACCGCGAGCAACGCCGTCGGCGTGGGCGTGAGTCCCACGTCCAGCACCTCACACCCGACCGACTGCAGCGCCGCCGTGACGCAGCGCGCGAAGAGCGGGCCCGACGTACGGGAGTCCCGCGCCACCACCACCTTGGGCGGGCGCGTGGGCGCGGTCGTGGTGACGTAGGCGCCGAAGGCCGACGCGAAGCGCGTGACGATCTCCGGCGTGAGGGCCTCGCCCACCCGGCCCCGCACCCCGGATACACTCACCATCAGGTCGCGGGGCAGCTCGGTCATGTTCTCCTGGAGAAGCTTGGGACAGCCGTGGCAAAGTGCCGCTGGTTAGAGGTGGGTGTCAAGCACGGGGGGGCTAGGGATCAGGGGTCAGGGGTCAGGGATCAGGCCGAAACGCGCTTCTCTGACCCCTGACCCCTGGCCCCTGACCCCTGAGGCCGCAC